>NZ_JBISWK010000010.1:0-726 GCF_044462205.1 Kocuria rhizosphaericola
ACCGGCGCATCGTGAGGGCCTCCAGGCCCTCGGCGTCCACCAGGGCCAGGGCCGCGGTGAGCACCACCTCCCGGCTCAGCCGCGGCCGGCGCGCCGGGCGGGGCCGCGGTACGGGATCGTGGACGGTGTCAGTGTCCGTGCTGGGGGAGGGCATGGCGATCAGGGTCCTTCGACGAGCGGGTCTTGCTTCAGTCATAGTCTACACGTGGAGTCTACGGCGTAGGTAAGACGGCGAGCACGCGGGGTTCCCACCACTTCCACCGACTGCACCGATGGCGGTCCGGCGTCCGGAGTCCTGCCGATCCGGCACCCCTTTTGCCTCTTCAGGAGATTCCTCTGACGGCCAATGCCTCCCACGCCGCCACCGCCACCACCGGTGCCGTCCGCACGACGTGGACAGGAAGCATCATGACCACCACCGGTCCCTGGATCCACGACCTGACCCAGGGACGCCCCGGGGAGCGGATCGAGGTGTGGGACGAGCACCACCCGTACCATGCCGGTGCCGTGAACGAGGTGGCCGCCCACCTGGGAGTGCTGTGGGGGCGGGAGGCCGGCACCGGGATCCACCAGCTGATCCCCGTCCGGGAGCACCGTCTGCGGCACACCTCGTTCGCTCAGGCCGCCTGAGCCACCGGAGACCGCCCCCGGGACCCGCGCATCCCCCGCCCGGGAGGGACTCCGGCGGGACGAGGCCCCAGGACGATTCGTGGTGCCCGGTCGGCA
>NZ_JBISWK010000011.1:0-28910 GCF_044462205.1 Kocuria rhizosphaericola
CACCGCCGCGCTCGAAGACCACCTGCGTCGTCGGAGTCCCGCCCCGGCGCAGCCACCGCAGGAGAGACGCTGCCGACCCTGTGGCCATCACCGCCTGCCCGGCCCTCTGCGGCCGGGCGTATCCTTGAGCGGAGGGGCAACCGTCGAGCGAGAGACGACCTGCCGTCGATGCCGGCACGACAGCGCACGATGCACAGTGGACTCGACCCGCCCCGCTGGACCGAGGGGGCCCCCATGCAGTCCGAATCCTCTGCCACGGAGCTGACCGCGGTCTCCGCCCGCATCCGGAACATGCTGCTGACCCAGGAGCACGCCACCGCCGCGGTGCGCCAGCTGGCCCAGGTCGCCCAGGAGCTCATCCCCTCCGCGGCCGGAGCCGGGGTCTCCCTGATCGACGACCACGCGCACAGGACCAGCACCGGGACCACCCACCGTCTCGTGGAGGCCGCCGACGTGCTCCAGTACGACCTCGGAGAGGGCCCGTGCCTGAGCGCCTGGGCCTCCGGGACCCCTCAGTGCATCAACGACACCACCGACGACGACCGCTGGCCCGAGTGGTCGGCGGCCGTGGCCCGGTCGGGGATCCGCTCGATGCTCAGTGTCCCGCTGGTGTTCCAGGACCGGTGCCTGGGCACATTGAAGATCTACGCCACCGTCGGTCACGCCTTCACCGGCCACGAGGAGCGGCAGCTGGGCCTGCTGGCCGCAGCGGCGGCCACCCTGCTGGGCACGGCCCAGTCCGCGGATGCCACGCAACGGTTGAGCGCTGCGCTGCAGGCCGGCCTGGAGGATCGGCAGGTGATCGATCGGGCCACCGGGATGCTCATGGAACAGCGGGCGACCGACGCGGCCGACGCCCACGCCGTGCTGCTGACGGCTTCACGCGCTCAGAACCGCCCCATGACCCAGGTGGCCCGCCAGATCCTGGACCGGTGCCCGGACCCGCAGAGCTGAGGCCCCGCCGTGGCGCACGACGGTGCCGGGACCGCACCTGCCCCTCTGTAGTACGAGGTCGTCGCCCGTGCCGGCGTCGAGGGAAGCAACGGCGGCGCACCACCTGCGTCAGCGTCCACGCCACTGCTCCTGCGCCGCGTCCATCCCGAGGCCGTCCAAGGCGGCGTCATCAGGGGCGCCCGGACGGCCGGTACCCTCCGGCGCTCAGGCCGACCACGGAAGCGGCTCCGGCGCTCCGGCTCTGCTCCGGTGGCTCGCCAGGACGGTCACGGGGCGGTGGGTGGGCTGAGAGCGCTCCGCCGCGGTGAGCACCTCCACCGGGCCGGCCCCGGCGTCGTCGTGCTCGAGGGCCCAGCGCAACAGGTCCACCGCGCCCGCCTCCACGTGCTCGGCGCAGGTGAGGTCGACGGTGACCGCCACCGGCGGGACCAGGGCCCGGGCCCGGGCCACGAGAGGACGGAGGGCGTGCTGGTTGGCCTCGGTCACGCACCCGGTGACGACCAGGCGCACATAGGCACCGTGGAGATCGATCTGGACGAGCACGGAGAGTTTGTGGTCCATGGGTGAGCATCCTTCATCGCATGCCGGGAACCTCAGCCCCTTTCGCGGGCCCTTCCTCACGGTAGGGAAGCAACCACCGCGCTGACAAGGAACGAGCTCGCGCCAGGCCCTACATTTCTCCAACCGGCGGGGAGGACCCGCCCCCGACGCGGTGGACCGTCCTCGGCGTCATGGCCGCACCGGTCGGCGGATGGCGGGACTACAGTTCTTCACGTCGACGCAGGCACGTAGCGTTCCGCCTGCCGTAATGGAGGGCGTCGAGGGAGGAAATCCGTGAAAGATCGCAACGACGACGATGCGGGGCCGAAGCTGCTCTCGGGCGGTAATCCGCAGATCCCCAGAGGTGAGGGCGACGGCCCGGTGCAGGACTACATCGCGGCCATGCCGGGCTGGAAGAGAGACATCGGGCAACGCCTCGACGACCTCGTGGAGCACACGGTCCCCGGGGTGCACAAGGCCGTGAAATGGAACCAGCCGTTCTACGGCCGCCAGGGCGAAGGCTGGTTCCTGGCGTTCCGTTGCTACACGAACTACGTCCAGCTGCAGTTCTTCAAGGGGTCGTCACTGAGCCCGACGCCTCCCAAGGCGTCCAAGCACGACGAGGTGCGCTACCTCGACATCCACGAGAGCGATGAGCTGGACGAGGACCAGCTTCGATCCTGGGTCGAGCAGGCGGGCGAGCTGCCCGGCGAGAAGTTGTGAGGCGGTTGTCGGCCGGTTCCGCCCCCGGGCCTCCGTAGGACCTGACCGCCGGTTGAGCAGGTGCCGGAGTGCGTCGCGCTCCGGCCCGGCGGAGCAGTTGCGTAGAGTGGATCGGACGACCGATGCAGTGCTTGCCGCGAGCCACGGAAGAGAGCCCATGGCGTCCGATCTGCCCTCCTCCGTCGACGTGCTCGTGGTCGGTGGTGGTCCCGCCGGACTGTCCGCGGCCACTTGGCTGGGCCGCTATCAGCGCTCCACCGTGGTCGTGGACGCAGGGCAGCAGCGCAACCTGCCCGCCGAGTCCGCCCACGGTCTGCTGGGCAGGGATCCGACCACGCCGGACGGGCTGCTGGCTGAGGCCCGCGCCGGGCTGGAGCAGTACCCCCAGGTGATGCTCCACCACGGGACGACCACTGCCCTGCGCCGGGACGAGGGCGGCCGGTTCCACGCCACCGTCGACGGCGCCGAGATCTCCGCGGAACGGGTCGTGCTGGCCACCGGGGTCCGGGACCGTGTGCCGGAGATCGCCGGCTTCGCCGATCACTACGGCATCGACGTGCACCACTGCCCGGCCTGCGACGGGTACACCGCCCGCAACCAGCTTGTGATCGTTCTCGGTTCCGGAGAGCACGTCCCGGCCTACGCCGCGGAACTGCTCGACTGGGCCGACAGCGTGCGGATCGTCACCGGGGCCGTCGAACCGGCCTTCGACGAGGAGCAGCGCGCGGTCCTGGCCGACCACGGCGCCGAGGTCGTGGACGGGGTCCCCGAGGCGCTGATCGGGGACCCCGGCGCCCTGACGGGGGTCCAGCTGGCCGACGGAGAGCTCGTGGAGGGGGACAAGGTCTTCTTCTCCTACGCCCACCACCCCACCAACGACCTCGCCCGGCAGCTCGGGTGCGAGCTCGACCACGAGGGACGCATCGCCGTCGACGGGTTCCAGCTGACGAGCGTCGACGGGGTCTACGCCGCAGGGGACATCACGGCGGGCCTGCAGCTCGTGCCGATCGCCATCGGCCAGGGAACCGCCGCGGGGGTGGCCTGCGCCACATCGCTGCGAGGGCGACCAGCCGCCGGGGCGGCCCCCGCCCCGGCCCCGCCGACGCGCTGGTTCACCGTGCGCTGACGACCACGCCTCCTCCTCTCCTGTCGGTCGCTCCAGCGGGGGCTCTTCCGGGGGTGGTGCTGGTCTCGAGCGTGCGGGTCAGGTGCGGTAGCAGTACGAGTCGGAGGACGCGTCCCCGCCCTGCAACCGGATCTGGTGCACGCGCAGGCCGCGGAAGTCCTCCTGGGAGAGGAAGAAGTCCTCGTCGAGGGACAGGCCGCCGGTGTCGGTGTCGGCGTCGATCTTGGCCATCCAGGCCCCGATGCCGTGGGGGTAGAGCTGGTCGTCCCAGGCACCGTAGAGGGAGTTGGTCACGTAGACCCGTGTGCCGTCGCGGCTCGTCTCCACCATCTGCGGGCCTCCGCCGAGCCAGGTGCCGGGGGCGGAGGGGTGGGCGGCGCGGTCGCCGATCCCGCCCAGGCGCACGGATCCGGTCTCGCGCGGGTGGGCCGGGTCGGAGACGTCGTACTGCTTCAGCTCCCCGGTGCCCCAGCAGGAGACGTAGAGCCAGCGGTCGTCCACCGAGAGGGAGATGTCGGTGACCAGCGGCGGCACGGCCCCGAAGGGGCGCAGGAACGGCGGCAGTTTCTCCTCCTCGAGGGGCTCGGCCGGGATGGAGACCACCTTCTCGGCGGTCCAGTCCCCGGCCTCGGTGCGGTGCCAGTGGAAGATCGACGCCGAGAGGTCCTCGGTGGAGATCACCGAGCCCATCAACCCCCACGTCGAGCCGGGATCGTGGGCCGGGCGCAGCTCCAGGGCCATCTGGTGCTCAGGGCCCAGCTCCACCCGTTGCAGGTGCTTGCCTTCGGCCAGGTCCCAGAAGTGCAGGGCGTGGCCGTACTCCTGGTTGAGCAGCTGCTCGGGGACGATGCCGTTCTCCACCATCGCCGGGGTGCCCCACTCGCTGGTGACCAGGGTGTTGTGCATCAGGTGCCACCAGGCGTCGTAGGCCAGGTACTGCGGGCCGCGGTCGGTCTCCCACTGCCTGAGCACGTCGAAGGTGTTGTGGTCGAGCACGGCGATCCCACCCGGTCCGCCGTCGCCGGAGGCGGTGCCCAGGCAGGAGAGGTAGACCCCGTCGGGGCCGCAGTGCAGGGTGTGCGGCCGGGAGTAGCCGGCCTTCTCGGCCAGTTCTGCGGCGGTGATGGTCTTGACCACCCGCGGGGTGCGGGGGTCGGGGTGGGTGTCGGCGACGTGGACGTTGGAGGAGCGCAGTCCGGGCATCAGCAGGTACCGGCGGGAGAGGCCGTCCATGTCGTGGCCCTCGTGCAGGAACGCGCTGCTGCAGGCGTTCCACCCGAAGTGGTGCAGTTCGTCGCCGGTGGTGGGCATGTCCTCCCAGCCGACCACCGTGCCGTAGGACGGGGAGTCCGGGTCCAGGTCGACGACCGTGAGCGCGTCGGGGCGCTGGGCGGTGTGGTCGAAGGCCACCACGTAGGCCAGCTCCTCCCTCGGGGCTGCGATGGCCTCGGCCGGGGAGCGGTAGAACGTGGGGTCGGTCACCGAGGACGCGGCCGCACCGGTCTCGGCACCGGACCCGGTGTGGCTGTGGTCGTGGTCGTGGTCGGAGAGTTTCAACGAACCTCCCAGGTTATGGGGGCGGACGGTCAGGTCCCGGGTTCTGGACCGCGGGCCGGCCCGGACTCCGGAGAGGAGGCGGGTCGGGCCCCCTCGGCCTCTCGTTCTCCTGCTCCAGCAAGCTGATCCACTGACGCAGCTCGCTGACTCTCGAATGGCTCGGCTGTGGTGACACCGGACTCGTGCCCGTCCTCGCCGCTGCGGGAGATCCGCACCGCCCCGTCGCGGCACCCTCGGGGACGAAGAGCAGGCACAGCATCATTCTCCCAGACCTCCCACGGTCGGGCCAGGCCGGACGTCGCCCGCTGGTGCATCGGTTCCGCACGGACGTCCGGACCCGCCGCGCGCCTCCCGGCCGCAGGCCCGACGATAAGGTGAGTCCCATGTTGGACACCCCAGCGACGGTGCTGCTGCCGGGACCGCGTGCCGAGCTGCTGGGGGGCGATCCCGGCCGGGTCCGTCGGTCGCTCTGCCTGTACACCCGCTCCGCCAACCCCTCCGGGATGGGGGCCCACATGCTGGACCTGGTTCGGGGCCTCGTCGACCGCATGGACGTGACCGTGCTGTGCCGCGCCGGCGATCGCGCCGGCTGGCTCCTCGAGGAGGCCTCCGCGTGCGGCGCCCGCACGGTGGCGCTGCCCGGCCCGCACGACCCCGCCTACCCGGAGGTCGTCAGCGGTTTCCTGTCCTCTCATCCGGTGGACGTCTTCCACTGCCACGCCGGGTGGGGATGGGAGGATCCGCACGGGTTGCGACTGGCCAGGGCGTCCGGAGTGCCGGCGGTCATCATCACCCACCACATGTCCTTCCTGATCCACAGGCGCAGGACGGCCGAGAGGCTGGTCCGGAACACCTCGTACGCCCACTGGCGGATCGCCGTGTCCTGTGGCCTCCGGGACACCTACACCGCCCGCGGGGTCAGTGCGGAGCACTTCGTCACGGTGCCCAACGGAATCGGTCCGCGGCGGCAGCCTCCGGGGCGGGCGGCAGCCAGGGCGGCACTGCAGCTGCGGCCGGACGACCCCGTCGTGCTCTCGACCGGGCGGCTGACGGCCGTGAAGGGGCAGCGGTACCTGGTCGAGGCCGCCGCGCTGCTCGGACCGGACCACCCGGGACTGCAGGTGGTGATCCTGGGGGAGGGGGAGCTGCGGAGGGAGCTCGAGGACCTGGTGGCCGAACGCGGCCTGACCGGCTCGGTGCACCTGCCGGGCCACCGGCCGGACGCGCGGATGCTGCTGGACGCCGCAGACGTGTTCGCACTGCCGTCACGGGCCGAGGGCATGCCGCTGACCCTGATCGAGGCGATGGAGGCCCGCGTGCCGGTGGTGGCCACCCGGGTGACCGGCTCGGACGAGGTCGTGGCTCACGGCGAGACCGGGCTGCTCGTGCCCCCCGGGGACGCCGAGGAACTGGCCGCGGCGCTGGCGGCACTGCTGGACGACGGCCGGCGGCGCGCGCAGTTCGCCGAGGCCGGGCACAGGAGGTATCTGGAGGAGTTCACGGTCGAGTCCATGGTGGCGCGCACGCAGGCCGTCTACGACGCGGCTCTGGCCCCCCGGTCCGCAGGGCGGTGAATCGCCTCCCGGCTCCCCGGGGTGCCGTTCTCCGTGACGCCCCGGACGAGTGGGCAGCGGCGGCCCGAAGGGCCGCGAAATCCCGCTCGACCAGGCGCGAGGCCCTCCTCCGGGGGGCCCGGAGGAGGGCCTCCGGCGATTTTGGTTCTCCCGAAACCTGCTGGTAGAGTCTTCGTCGTTGCCCCGATAGCTCAGTGGTAGAGCGCCATCTTGGTAAGATGGAGGTCCCGGGATCGATTCCCGGTCGGGGCTCTCGTGATGAGATCCCGTGGCCCGGCCGTCAAGGCCGTCAGCCGCGGTGTCCCATCCCTCTGGCGGTGTAGCTCAGCTGGTTAGAGCGCACGACTCATAATCGTGAGGTCGACGGATCGAGCCCGTCCACCGCTACGGCGAAAAGCCCGTGACCCCGGTCACGGGCTTTTGTCGTGCCCGGGCGCAGCCCGCGCCGGCATCCGCCCCGACGCGGTCCGGCGGGATGCTGACGGCAGGGGCGTCACGGAGAGCGCTCGTGAGCCCGGCGTCCCCGGTGCAGCCCGAGCTCGTAGGCCGTGAGGACGGCCAGCGTCAGGGCGACCAGCGGCAGGACGAACCACACCATGGTCCCCGTGAACCCCACCAGGGCGTCGTGCTCGGTGGCCGCGAGGACCACGTAGCCGGTGTAGGCGGTGTACAGTCCCACGAACAGGACGCCTTCCCAGCGGGCCACCGCGAACCCCGTGAACGCCACGGGGAGGAGGGCCACCGACGCGGCCAGCATCACCGGGATGTCCAGGGCGACCGCGGCGCCGGCCACCGGGATGCCGTCGGGGGAGATCAGGGCGGGCAGGCCGAGCACCACCCCGATGTTGAAGAGGTTGCTGCCGACCACGTTGCCCACCGCCAGGTCGCGCTCGCCGCGGCGCACCGCGATGATCGACGTCGCCAGCTCGGGCAGGGACGTCCCGACGGCGACGACGGTCAGACCGACCACGAGGCTGCTGACGCCCAGCGAGGTCGCGATGCTGACGGCCCCGTCGACGAGCAGGCTCGCACCGGCCACGAGCAGACCGACGCCGAGCCCCAGGAGCAGCACCGAGCGGGGGACCGAGGCCGGAGGCGGTTCCTCGTCGGCACCGGCTCCGGTGCCGCCGGCCTCCCGGTCCCCGGCGGGGACCGCCGCGGCACGGACTCCGGTGTCGCGCCGGCCGACGACGACCGTCAGCACGGTGTGCACCACCACGGCGGAGAACAGCAGCACCCCGTCCAGGGCGCCGATCCGCCCGTCGAGGGAGACCAGGAGCAGCGCGGCCGACAGGACCACCACCAGGGGCAGGTCCAGGCGCACCAGGCGCTGGGTGACCGCGAGGGGGAGCACGACCGCGGCGACCCCCAGGATGAGCAGGACGTTGACGATGTTGCTGCCGACCACGTTGCCGACCGCCAGGCCGGGCTCGTCGCGCAGCACGGCACCGACGGTGACGGCCAGCTCCGGTGCCGACGTTGCCGCCGAGACCACGGTGAGCCCGACCACCAGGGAGGAGATCCCCACCCGCCGGGCGAGCGCGGACGCCCCCCGCACCAGGAGCTCCCCACCCAGGACCAGCAGCACCAGTCCGACGGCGATCCGGCCCACGTCCAGAAGATCCATGGGCAGGAGTGTACGTGCCCGGAACGCCGGCGACCCGCCGGGCGGAGCACGCCACCGTAGACTGGGCGCGTCCCGCCGCCTGCGCGCGGCCCCGTCCATCGAGGAGCTGCCATGCCCGTGAACCCCGATCTCGTCGGGCGGACCTACCCGCCGGCCGAGCCCTACAGCGTCGGGCGCGAGGCGATCCGCGACTTCGCCCGCGCCGTCCAGGCCGGCCACCCCGCCCACCACGACGTCGAGGCGGCCCGCTCCCTGGGCCACCCCGACCTCGTCGCGCCCCCCACCTTCGCGATCGTGGTGGCCCAGCGCGCCGACGCCGCGCTGATCGCCGACCCCGAGGCCGGCATCGACTTCTCGCGCGTGGTCCACGCCGACCAGCGCTTCACCCACCACCGCCCGATCGTCGCCGGGGACGAGCTCGTGGCCGAGCTGCACGTGGACCAGGTCCGGGCCATGGGCTCCGGGGCGATGGTGACGTCCCGCGCCGAGATCCGCGCCGCGGACGGCGAGCACGTCGCCACCACCGTGTCGTCCCTGCTGGTGCGAGGAGAGGACCAGTGACCATGAGCATCGACTTCGACAGCCTCGAGAAGGGCCAGGAGATCGGGGAGCGCCGCATCGAGCTCTCGCGCGCGGACCTGGTCCGGTACGCGGGGGCCTCCGGGGACCTCAACCCGATCCACTGGAACGAGGAGTTCGCCCGCTCCGTGGACCTGCCCGACGTGATCGCCCACGGGATGCTCACGATGGGCGCCGCCGTGCAGCTCGTGACCGACTGGGCCGGCGACCCGGGCGCCGTGGTCGACTACCAGACCCGCTTCACCAAGCCGGTCGTCGTCCCCAACCGGTTCGGGACCGCGGTCGAGGCCTCCACGGCCCTCACCGTCTCCGGGAGGATCGGCGCCCTCGACGACGACGCCCGCACCGTGCGCGTCGACCTCACCGTGACCGCCCCCGACCTCTCCGCCGAGGACGCCGATCCGGCGACCGCCGCCCCGCTGAAGGTGCTGGTCAAGGCCCAGGCCGTGGTGCGACTGGCGTGAGCCCCTGCCGGGGCACCGCGGGCCGCCCGATAAACTGGTCGCCATGACATCCCCTCGCATCGCAGACCTCACGACCGCCGCCGTGGGCGGGCCCGCCCGCCACTACGTGCGGGCGGAGTCCGAGCAGGCGGTCGTCGACGCCGTCGCGGCGGCCGACGCCGCCGGGCGGGACGTGCTCGTGGTCGGGGGCGGCTCCAACCTCATCGCGGCCGACGCCGGGTTCGCGGGCACCGTGGTGCACGTGGCGTCGCACGGCGTCGAGGTCCTCGCCGACGACCCCGGCAGCGCCCTGCTCGAGGTCCAGGCCGGACACTCGTGGGACGAGCTCGTGGCGCAGGCCGTGGCCCAGGGTCTGGTCGGCATCGAGGCCCTGTCCGGCATCCCCGGCACCACGGGCGCCACCCCGGTGCAGAACGTGGGGGCCTACGGCCAGGAGGTGGCCCAGACCGTCGAGCTGGTGCGGGTCTGGGACCGCCACGAGCGGCGCGTGCGGGACTTCTCCCCGGCCGACCTGGCGTTCTCCTACCGGGACTCGGCCCTCAAACGCAGCACGGTGGCCGGCTCCCCGCGCCACGTGGTGCTCGCGGTGCGGTTCCGGCTCGGGCACGGCACCGAGAGCGCCCCGGTGCGCTACGGCGAGCTCGCCCGCCGGCTCGGCGTCCAGGTGGGGGAGCGCGCCCCGCTGGGCCGGGTGCGGGAGACCGTCCTGGCCCTTCGCGCGGGCAAGGGCATGGTCCTCGACCCGGACGACCGCGATACCTACAGCACCGGCTCCTTCTTCACGAACCCCGTCCTCCCCGCGGACGCCCTGGGGGAGCGGCTGCCCGCTGACGCCCCTCGCTTCCCCGTGGTGGACGCGGCGGGGCACCCGCTCGAGGACCGGGTCAAGCTCTCGGCCGCCTGGCTCATCGACCACGCCGGCTTCGGCAAGGGCTTCGGGCTGCCCGGGACCCGCAACGAGCTCCTGGACCTCGACGGCGCCGCGGTCGCCGGCGGACGCGCCTCGCTGTCGACCAAGCACACGCTGGCCCTCACCAACCGCGGCGACGCCTCCGCGCAGGACCTCATGGCACTGGCCCGGGCGGTGCGCGACGGCGTCGCGTCCGTCTACGGGGTGGATCTCGTCGCCGAGCCCGTCATCGTGGGCACGGCGGTCTGAGGCGGAGGCCGTGAGCAGCCTCGAACAGGAGATCGCCCAGGGGGAGAACTCCGAGGGCCGCGTGCGGCAGGCCCTGGGCCGGCTGCGCCGCTGGTCGCGCGGGCACCCCCTGCTGTTCGCGGTCTACCGGACGCTCGTGACGGTCCTCGGGGGCGTCTTCGTCCTCGCGGGACTGATCATGCTCGTGGCCCCGGGCCCGGGGTGGCTCGCCATCTTCCTGGGACTCGGCGTCTGGGGCACCGAGTTCCACTGGGCGCACCGGCTCAACCAGTGGGCCAAGGGACAGGTCATGCGCGTGTGGCGGTGGTGGCTGGCCCGCACGGCCGAGGGACGGCACCGCCGGGCCCTCGCCGGCCCGGGCAACCTCGTGCCGGGTCCCCGGCACCTGCGGACCCCCGGCGGCTGAGACGGACCCGGCGCCGGTCGGTTCTCCGGTCAGCGGGAGCGGCCTAGCTGCGCGGCCACCAGCTCCAGGGCCTGCTCCGCCGAGAGCCCGAGGTCCGCGATCTCCGCGGCGTAGCGGCGGGCGGCCCGCACCGCCAGGTCCTCGGTCCGGTCCGCGGCGCGCACGAAGCTCCCCTGACGGCCCCGGGTCTCGATGACGCCCGCGGCCTCGAGCTCGCGGTAGGCCTTGGCCACGGTGCCGGCCGCGAGGCCGAGCGCCTCGGCCAGCCGGCGCACCGGCGGGAGCCGGGTGCCCGCCGGAAGGGTGCCGTCCGTGCGACCCTGCTGCACCCGGTGCTTGAGCTGCTCGGACGGCGGGCGGGCGTCGTCCGCGTCGAGCACCAGCCCCGGTGGGATCGAGGTCTCCGCCACCGGCTACAGGGTGCCGGTGGCGATGCGCAGCATGCGGCGCAGGGGCTCGGCCGCGCCCCACAGCAGCTGGTCGCCGATCGTGAAGGCGCTGATGTAGCCCGGGCCCATGGAGAGCTTGCGGATCCGGCCCACGGGGATGTCCAGGGTGCCGGAGGTCGCGACGGGGGTGAGGTCCCGCATCGAGTCCGCCTTGGTGTTGGGCACCACGGTGGCCCACTCGTTGTCGGCGTCGATGATCCGCTCGATCTCGTCCACGGGCAGGTCCTCCCGCAGCTTCACCGTGAGGGCCTGGGAGTGCGAGCGCATCGTGGCGATCCGCACGCACAGCCCGTCCATGGGCACCCAGTCCTGGGCGAACCGGTCCGTGCGGCCCAGGATCTTGTTGGTCTCGGCCGCGGACTTCCACTCCTCGCGGGACTGCCCGTCGCCGAGGTCGGCGTCGATCCAGGGGATGAGGGAGCCGGACAGGGGCGCGCCGAACATCGAGGTGTCGAGGACGTCGCCGCGCTGGGCGTCGAGCACCTTGCGGTCGATGTCCAGGATCGCGGAGGCGGGGTCGGCCAGCTCGTCCGCGACGACGCCGTGGAGGGCCCCGAACTGCGCCAGCACCTCCCGCATGTGCCGGGCCCCGCCGCCCGAGGCGGCCTGGTAGGTCATCGACGTGGCCCACTCCACGAGGTCGTTGCGGAACAGCCCGCCCAGCCCCATGAGCAGGCAGGACACGGTGCAGTTGCCGCCCACGAAGTCCTTCACGCCGCTCGCGAGACCGCGGTCGATGACGTCCCGGTTGACGGGGTCCAGGACGATGATCGCGTCGTCGTTCATCCGCAGGGTCGAGGCGGCGTCGATCCACAGCCCGTCCCACCCGGCGGCGCGGAGCCGGCCGTGCACGTCCTTGGTGTAGTCCCCGCCCTGGGCGGTGACGATCACGGGCAGCTTGGCCAGGGCCTCGAGGTCGTAGGCGTCCTGCAGCGTGCCGGCGTCCCCGGCGAACCGCGGGGCGGGGCGGCCGGCGCTGGAGGTGGAGAAGAACACGGGAGTGATCCCCCCGAAGTCCCCCTCCTCCTGCATGCGCTGCATGAGCACGGAACCCACCATGCCCCGCCAGCCGACGAACCCTACCGAATCACCCGAGCGAAAAGTCATGGCCCCCAGTCTACTGGGCGCGGTGGAGGGCCCAGCGCCGCCGCTTCTCCTTCACCTTCTGCGCCGGCGGGAGCTCGAGACCGGGCACCACCAGCTCGCTGTACTGCGGGAAGCGGTGGAGGTAGTCCTGCACGTAGGTGCACGTGGGCCGCACCGCGACGCCCTGCTCACGGAAGCCGTCCAGCAGCAGCGTGACGAGGGTGCGTGCGTAGCCCTGCCGGCCGAACTGCTCGCCGATGATGGTGTGCTGGAGCTCGACGGTGCCGTCCTCGTGCTCCTGGAAGCCCTCGAAGCCGATGAACTGCTCCCCCCGCCACAGCTCGAAGCGGTCGAGGTCCGAGTTCTTCACGACGCGCAGCTGCTCGTCGTCCCGGATCGTGGGGTCGGGGTGCCGATCGGTCACGGTCTTCCTCCTGGTCGTGGTGCAGCTCACGCTACCGGAGCCGCCGGGCTGCCGGAACCGCGCGGGCCGCGCGTGCGCCGGTCGATCCGGTAGCCCAGGCCGGTGCGGGACACCGACGGGCCGACGACCGGCTCCGTGGCCCACGCGCCGTCGAGCACCGGGGCGTGCGTGTCCCCGTCGGCGTCGAGGTCGATGACGGTCACGAGCGCCTCCGTCACGGGGTGCTCGGCGTGAGCGAGGGCCTGCCGGTAGACCTCTCCGCCGCCGATCACCCAGATCCGCTCCGCGCCGGGGCTCGTCCGGGCCAGGCGCACGGCCTCGGCGTACGACGCCGCGGTCAGCACCGCCCCGGCGTCCGGGCCCCGGTCCACCCGCTCGGGGGAGGACGTGATGACGATGTTGGTCCGTCCGGGCAGGGGCCGGAAGCGCTCCGGGAAGGACTCCCACGTGCGCCGGCCCATGATCACCGGGTGGCCGGTCGTCGTGCGCCGGAAGAAGGCCATGTCCTCCGGCAGGGACCAGGGCATCGTCCCGGCGCGGCCGATGACCCCGGCGGCGGTCTGGGCCCAGATCGCCCCAACCGTCCCGGTGGGGGCGGACGGGCGGGCCCGGCCCGGTGCGGCGGTCATACGGCCACCGGGGCCTTGATCGCCGGGTGGTGGCGGTAGTCGAGGACGTCGAAGTCCTCGAGCTCGTAGTCGAAGACGGTGGCGGGCCGCCGGGCGAGCCGCAGCCGCGGATACGGGTAGGGCTCCCGGGAGAGCTGCTCGCGGACCTGCTCCACGTGGTTGTCGTAGACGTGGCAGTCCCCGCCGGTCCAGACGAACTCCCCGGGCTCGAGATCGGTCTGCTGGGCGATCATGACGGTGAGCAGGGCGTAGGAGGCGATGTTGAACGGCACGCCCAGGAACATGTCCGCGGAGCGCTGGTAGAGCTGGCAGGACAGCCGGCCCGGCCCGTCCTCCCGGGGCTCCACGTAGAACTGGAACAGCGCGTGGCACGGCGGCAGGGCCATCTCGTCCACCTCGGCGGGGTTCCACGCGGTCACCACGTGGCGCCGCGAGTCGGGATCCGTGCGGATCTGCTCCACGACCTTCGCGATCTGGTCGATCGACCCGCCGTCGGCGGCGGGCCAGGACCGCCACTGCACGCCGTAGACCGGTCCGAGCTCCCCGTCCTCGTCCGCCCACTCGTCCCAGATGGACACGCCCCGCTCCTGCAGCCACCGCACGTTCGAGTCCCCGCGCAGGAACCACAGCAGCTCGAGGGCCAGCGACCTGAAGTGCACGCGCTTGGTGGTCAGCAGCGGGAAGGACTCCGCCAGGTCGAAGCGGATCTGGCGCCCGAAGACGCTGCGCGTCCCGGTGCCCGTGCGGTCGGACTTGTGCACGCCCTGCTCGAGGACCTCGCGCAGCAGGTCCTCGTAGGGCGTCGGCACCGGGGCGGGCACGGGGGCGGGGGAGGTCATGCGGGGCTCCTCGGGAGGGCTCGTGTCGGGGACGGTCGTGGCGGGTCGTGCGGCGTCGGGGGCGGGGTCAGTCGTCGAATGGCTTCACGAGCTCCACGGAGACCACCCGCCGGCGGTGCCGGCGGGAGACCTGGAGCACGATCATCTCGCCGGGGGACAGATACGGGTCCTTGGCCGGGAGCTGTGCGGCGAGCTCGGGGCTCGCGTTCCGGGCGATGGTCTTGATGACGGTGGGCAGCACCGGGCGGTGCGTGCACAGCGCCACGGGCGTGTCCTTGTCGAACATGGTCTGGGCCACGGCCGCGGCCTTCTTGGGGTGGCGCTTGTGCGAGGCCTCCGTGAGCTGGGGGCGTTCCCGCACGGGGACCCCGGCCTTCCTGGCGTACGGCACCACGGTGGAGAGGCAGCGCAGCCAGGGGGAGGTGAGCACCCGCTCGGGGGACCACGCCCGGAGCAGGCGGGTGACGGCGAGGGCCTGGCGCTTGCCGGTCGCGGCCAGCGGCCGGTCGCCCTCGGCCCGGGACCAGGCCGAGCGCGGCTTCGCCTTGGCGTGGCGCACGACGATCGCCGGGCGCGTGGCGAGGTCCCCGCGCTCGTGCAGGTCCACGAGGGCCGCCAGCGGCTCCCGGTCGGAGGGGTTGGTCAGCATCCGGTGCGCCTCGTCGGCCCCGACCCAGCGGACGGCGTCGACCTCCTGGCCGTCGGGCTCGGGCCGTGCGCCGGGGCCGAACTCCGCGGCCCAGTAGTGCACGTCCTTGCTGCCGTCCTTGACGTCGTATCGGATCGTGGGCAGGGGCACCCCCAGGCGCGGGAGCAGGCCGATCTCCTCGCTGACCTCCCGGTGGGCGGTCTCGGGGAGCGTCTCGCCCTCGTCCTGCTTGCCCTTGGGGAAGGACCAGTCGTCGTAGCGCGGGCGGTGGATGAGCAGGACCTCGAGGTCGCCGCCCGTGCGGCGCCAGCACAGGCACCCGGCCGCGAGCACGTCGGCGGGCCGTCTGCTCCCCGCCGCGCTCCTCGCGGCGGCGCGCGCCCCGCCGGTGCTCCCGTCCGTGCTCTGCTCGCCGGTCTTCTCTGCGGTCCTGGGCATGGCCCCTCTTTCGTCCCCTGTCCGTGGTGCACGGGCGTGCCGGGGCCCGTGGTCCGGACCGTCGGGTGGCACCCCCTCGATGGTACCGGCGCTCAGACGGTGGGCCGGCCGAGGGCCCGGCTGCGCAGCAGGTGGTCCTGGACGTCGACGAGCGGGTTCCCCTCGGCGTCCCGGTGGTGGCGGGTCCAGACGCCCTCGGCGTCCAGGTGCCAGCTGGCCGTGGCGTCCGAGACGTAGCGGGCCAGCAGCCGCACGAGCGCCTCCGCCTGCCGGGGGTCCGTGATCCGCACCAGGGTCTCCACCCGGCGGTCCAGGTTGCGGTGCATCATGTCCGCCGAGCCGATGTAGACCAGGGGCTCGCCGGCGTTGCAGAACGCGAAGACCCGGGAGTGCTCCAGGAACCGGCCCAGCACCGACCGGACCCGGATGTTCTCGCTCAGCCCGGGCACCCCGGGGCGCAGCGCGCAGATCCCGCGGACCACCACGTCCACGGGCACCCCGGCCTGCGAGGCCCGGTAGAGGGCGTCGATGACGGCTTCGTCCACGATCGAGTTGCACTTGACCTGGATCCGGGCCGGCCGGCCGTCCCGGTGGTGGCGGATCTCGGCCTCGACCAGGTCGATGAGCCCGGAGCGCACGGAACGGGGCGCCACGAGCAGGCGCTGGAAGGTGGTCTTCGGGGCGTAGCCGGAGAGCTGGTTGAACAGCCGGGACACGTCCTCCCCGACCTCGGGGTCGCACGTGAGCAGGCCCAGGTCCTCGTAGAAGCGCGCGGTGGAGGGGTGGTAGTTGCCGGTCCCGATGTGCACGTAGCGGCGCAGCCCGTGCTCCTCCTGGCGCACCACGAGGGAGAGCTTGCAGTGGGTCTTCAGCCCCACGATGCCGTAGACCACGTGCACCCCGGCCTGCTCGAGCTTGCGGGCCCAGGAGATGTTGGCCTGCTCGTCGAAGCGGGCCTTGATCTCCACCAGCGCGAGCACCTGCTTGCCGGCCTCGGCGGCGTCGATGAGCGCGTCCACGATGGGGGAGTCGCCCGAGGTCCGGTACAGGGTCTGCTTGATGGCCTGGACCTTCGGGTCCGCGGCGGCCTGCTCCAGGAAGGCCTGGACGCTCGTGGCGAACGAGTCGTAGGGGTGGTGCAGCAGCACGTCCCGGGACCGGGTCGCCGCGAAGACGTCCGCGGCCTTGGCGGTCTCCGCGGCGTTGAGGTAGCGGGAGGTGTGGGCCACGTGGCGGGCGTAGTGCAGCTCCGGGCGGTCGATGCCGGCGATGACCCCCAGCCCGCGCAGGTCCAGGGGGGCGGGCAGCCGGTAGATCTCGGACTCGTCGATGCCCAGCTCGGAGACGAGCAGCTCGAGCACCTCGGTGCTGATGCTGTCCGTGACCTCCAGGCGCACCGCCGGACCGAAGCGGCGGCGCAGCAGCTCCTTCTCGAGCGCCTGCAGCAGGTTCTCGGCGTCGTCCTCCTCGACCTCCAGGTCCTCGTTGCGGGTCACCCGGAACACCTGGTGCTCCTCGACCTCCATCCCGGGGAACAGGTCGTCCAGGTGCTGGGCGATGACGTCCTCGAGCGGGATGAAGCGGGCCTGCCCCTGCGGCAGGCGTGACGAGCGGGCCCCGTCCACCGAGAGGAGCCGGGGCAGCTGGTCCGGGACCTTCACGCGGGCGAACAGCCGCTTGCCCGACTGGGGGTTGCGGACCATCACGGCCAGGTTGAGGCTCAGCCCGGAGATGTAGGGGAACGGGTGCGCCGGGTCCACGGCCAGCGGCGTGAGGATGGGGAACACCTGGCGGTGGAAGTCCCGGGTGAGCCGCTCCCGCGTGGCGGCGTCGAGGTCCCCCCAGCCCACCAGGTGGATGTTCTGCCGGGCCAGCTCGGGGCGCACCTGGTCGTGGAAGGTCCGGGCGTGCCGCTCCTGGAGCTCGTGGGCGCGCGCGGCGATGGTGGCCATCTGCTCGGCGGGGGAGTGCCCGGAGGCGGCCGGCCGGGCGATGCCCGTGGCGATGCGCCGCTTGAGCCCCGCCACCCGGACCATGAAGAACTCGTCCAGGTTGGAGGCCACGATGGACAGGAAGTGCACGCGCTCCAGGAGGAAGAGGTCCGGGTCCTCCGCGAGCTCCAGGACGCGGGAGTTGAACGCGACCCAGCTCGCCTCGCGGTCCAGGAAGCGCTCGGGCCCGTGCCGGCCCTCCAGCACCTGCCGGGCCGCGGGCACGGGGTCGTCGATCCGGTCCCGGTCCCCGTGGCCCCGGGCGGCGGCGTCGGGGACGGGGGACTCGTCGGGGCCGCCGGGCGCGGTACCGGGTGCCGGGGCGTCGGGCGTGCCCGGGGCCGGCGCGGACTGCGGAGCGTCCTGCTGGTGCGTGGTCATCACGGTCCTGTCTCGTCGTGTCCGGTCCGGGCGGTCCGAACACGGGGCGGGGCGGGGCGGGTCAGGCGGGGAGGGTCCCGGCGTACATCACGTCGAGGTGCCAGGGCCGGAACCCCAGGGCCTCGTACAGGCGCAGGGCCGCGGCGTTGTCGCCGTCCACGTAGAGCATGACCTCCGCCAGTCCCTGCCGGGCCAGGTGGTTGACACCGGCGGCCGTCAGGGCCCGGCCCAGTCCCGTGCCCTGGTGCCCCGGTGCCACGCCCACGGCGTACACCTCGCCGAGGGGGCCGCGCTCGGCGTCGCCCACGTGGACCTTCGTCCAGTGGAAGCCGGCCACGGTCCCCGGCTCGTCCTCCCGGACGGCGAGCAGGAAGCCGGCGGGGTCGAACCACGGCTCGGCCTCGCGCTGCCGGAGGTCGTCGAGGGTCATCCGGCCCTGCTCGGGGTGCTCGGCGAACGCGGCCGCATTGACCCGCAGCCACTCCTGCTCGTCGCGGCCGGGCTCGAACGCGCGCAGCCGGAAGCCCTCGGGCATCTGCTCGGGGAGGGGGAGGTCCGCGGTGCCCTGCAGGGGGCGCAGCAGCCGGTGCAGGTCCCGCACGGGGGACAGCCCGTGCCGGGAGGCGAGCGCGGCGGCGGCGGGGTGGCCGCCGTGCGCCCAGGCACGAACCGTGCCGGTGGTCCCGTCGGCCACGGCTCCGGCCAGCGCCGTGCCGATCCCGGCGCCACGGCGGGCGGGGTCGACCACGAGCTCCACGAGCTGGGCGCCGTCGGGCTCGGGCACGCGCACGGCCGCGCCGAGGAGCTCCCCGCCGCGCGAGCGCGCCAGGACGGTGCGGACCCGGCCGTCCCGCGCCGTGCGCAGGTCCACCAGCGTCTGGTCGGAGAACGGCGGGTCGCCGTCCGCGGCGGCGGCGCGGGACGCGAGCTCCACGATCTCCTCGGCCGGAGGGACGTCCGGTCGGTCGAGGTCGTACGGCACGGGCTGGGACATGGGGACCTCCTACGGGACGGTGCGGGACGGGCGGGCCGGGGTGGTGGTGCTCAGCTCTCCCGGGCCCGCGTCGTGGCGAAGCTGTAGCCCACGTTACGCACCGTGGTGATCAGGTGCTCGTGGTCGGCGCCGAGCTTGGCGCGCAGACGCCGCACGTGGACGTCCACCGTGCGGGTGCCGCCGTAGTAGTCGTACCCCCAGACCTCGCTCAGCAGCTGGGCGCGCGTGAAGACCCGGCCGGAGTGCTGGGCCAGGTACTTCAGCAGCTCGAACTCCTTGTAGGTCAGGTTCAGGGGCTGGCCGTTGACGTGCGCGGAGTACGCGGCGTCGTCGATGACCACGGAGCCGGCACGGATGCGGGTGTCGTCCTCGGGGACCTCGGCCGTGCGGGAGGAGGCGAGGCGCAGCCGGGCCTCGACCTCCGCGGGGCCGGCGGTGTCGAGCACGACGTCGTCGACCATCCAGTTCGCGGCCACGGCCGCCATCCCGCCCTCGGTGAGGACCATCAGCAGCGGCGCCGCGAGCCCCTTGGCGGTGAGCAGCTGGGCGAGGTTGCGCGCGGTGATCAGATCGGTGCGCCCGTCCAGCAGGACCACGTCCGGGGACCGTCCGTCGAGGCTGCCGGACACGGTCCGGGACGGGGCGACCGAGACCTTGTGGTTGAGCAGGTCGAGGGCCGGGAGCACCGATGCCGAAGGTCCGTCCGCGTCGGTCAGCATCAGGATCTGGAACACTCGTGCTTCTCCACTCTGGCGTACGGACTGAGCTGTCAGTATAGGTCCGGGCCCGCGTCCGGCTCCGCGACGCCACCGGCCCGGGGCGTCCCGCGCCCCGTCCCTGTCCGGCGCCCGGCCCGCGCCCCGCGGCGAGCCGCTATCGTTGCTCGTGTCCGCCCGGGCGCAGGTCCCGACCCTCGACAGTGCAGGAACCCGATCGCCATGAGATACGCCATGATCGCCGCGTGCAGCGTGGTCGGCCTCGTGGCGGCCCTGGCCGCGGTCGCGGTCGCCGGACCCGCACCGCTGCTCCTGGCGCTGGGGATGTCCGTGGTCATCGGCTTCGGCTGGCCGGCGGCCACCGGCATCGAGGCGAGGCACCGCCACAACGTGATCATGAGCGCCGCCGGCATCGTCGCGGCCCTGCTCGTGCAGTTCCTGCCCGGCCAGCAGCTCGTCTGGCTGCCCGCCGTCGTCGGGGTGGCCCTGATGACCGTGTTCGCGGCCGAGCTGGTGCGCGGCGAGGGCGCCGAGCACCGGCTCGAGTCCGCGATCGCCTCGACCGCCGGCGTGCTCGCCGCGGTCAGCTCCTCCGGCTGGATCGCCCTGGCCGGCGACTACCGGGCCACCGGTTCGGACCCCGCACTGCTCGTGGTGGTCGGGGTGGTCCTGGCCGCGCTCGTGGCCCTCGTGGGGGGCCGCGTCATCGCGGCGGCCCCGCCGAGCTCGCTCAAGCGCGGCGTCGTGGCACTCGGCGTGACCCCCGTGGCGTTCCTCGGGGTGGGGGCCGTCTTCACTGCCCGACTGGTGAGCACCGTGGTAGTTTAGGGACCATGCTTGCACTCGAAATCTTCTACCTCGCCCTCCTCGGCATCTCCGGTCTGTTCATCGCCGGGATCTCCCTCAAGGTGGTCCTGGGCCTGTTCAAGGGACAGCACTAGTCCCGTGCCCATCGAGATCCCCTCGGATCTGACGCCCGAGCTCGTCCCGTTCGCCTGGTTGCTGGGGACCTGGGAGGGCGACGGCTTCATGGGCTACGGAGAGGTCGAGCAACGGCCCTTCCGCCAGCACGTGACGTTCGAGCAGAACGGACTGCCGTTCCTCGAGTACCGGGCGCAGACCACGCTCCTCGACGAGGAGGGGCAGCCGATGCGCCCGGCCACCGTGGAACAGGGCTTCTGGCAGCTCGACCGCACCCTCGAGGACGGTGACGTGGGGCCCGGCATGCTCCCGCCGGACCTCGTGCCCGTGATCCAGGGCGCCGAGGACGTGGAGCGGATGCGCAACGCGGACGGCGGCTTCGACGTCCTCGTGACCCTGACCCACCCCGGCGGCGTCGCCGAGCTCTACGCCGGTCAGATCAAGGGCCCGCGGATCGACCTCGCCACCGACGCCGTGATCCGCGCCCGCGGGGCCAAGGAGTACAGCTCCTCGACCCGCATGTACGGACTCGTCCACGGCGACCTGTTCTGGGCCTGGGACATGGCGGCCCTCGGCGAACCCCTGGCCACCCACGCCTCCGCACAGCTGCGGAAGATCGGCTGAATCCTGTGACCGACCACCGTTCGCCCCTGCTCCACCGACCCGGCGCCGTCGAGGCCGAGCACCTGGACCGCGGGGTGGCCGCCCACTACGGCGACCCGCTGCGGGAGCAGCGCTCCCTCGTGCGGACGCCCGGGACCGTGGTCGACCTCTCCCACAAGGGCGTCGTCACCGTCACCGGGCCCGACCGGCTCAGCTGGCTCACCACACTCTCCTCGCAGGTGCTCACCGGGCTCGAGCCCGGACGCAGCACCGAGACCCTGTTCCTGTCCGTGCAGGGACGGATCGAGTACGCCCCCCACGTGGTGGACGACGGCGCCACCACCTGGCTGCTCACCGAGGCCGACGAGACCGCGCCCCTGGTGGCGTGGCTGGAGTCCATGCGCTTCGCGCTGCGCGTCGAGATCGAGGACCGCACCGGCCAGTGGGCAGTGCTCGGCGCCACGGGCCCCGTGCCCGGTCTGCCCGCCACGGTCGTGTGGCGGGACCCCTGGCCCGAGATCGCCGCCGGCGGCTGGAGCTACGCCGTCCTCGACGGCCCCCACCCGGGCGAGGAGCGCACCTGGTGGGAGCACCTGGTGCCCCGCGACGAGCTCGACGCCCTGACCCTCGACCTCCCGCTCGCCGGCGCCTGGGCCGCCGAGGCGCTGCGGATCGCCGCGTGGCGCCCGCGCTGGGGCGCCGAGACGGACGAGCGCACGATCCCGCACGAGCTCGACCTCCTGCGCACCGCCGTGCACCTGGCCAAGGGCTGCTACAAGGGCCAGGAGACCGTCGCCCGGGTGCACAACCTCGGGCACCCGCCCCGCCGGCTGGTGCTGCTCGACCTCGACGGCTCGGAGCACACGCTGCCCGCCGCGGGGGCCGACGTGCTCGCGGGGGACCGCACGGCCGGGCGCGTCACCTCCGTGCAGCTGCACCACGAGCAGGGCCCCATCGCGCTGGCCGTGCTCAAGCGCACCGTCGACCCCGCCGCCCAGCTCGTGGTCACGGACGGCGAGCAGCGGTGGGCCGCGGCGCAGCAGGTCGTCGTCCCGCCGGACGCCGGCCAGGTGGTCGGACGGCAGACGGGCTTCCTCCGCGGCGCCCGGGACGCGCGCGCCTAGCCCAGCGGCTTCCGAGGCGTGCGGCCCCGGGAGCGCGGGCGAACGACCCGCGTCCCGGGTGCGAGCCTCAGCGGCCGAAGAGGACGCGGGCCTCGTCCCAGCGGTGCTGCGGGACGGTCTTGAGCCCCTCGAGCGCGTCGGCGAAGTCGACGCGGACCATGTCGGTGCCGCGGATGGCGACCATCCTGCCCCACTGCTTCTCGTGCACGAGGTCGACCACGGCCATCCCGAAGCGGGTGGCCAGCACCCGGTCGAAGCCCGTGGGGGCGCCCCCGCGCTGGATGTGCCCGAGCGTGGTGTTGCGGGTCTCGATGCCGGTGAGGCGCTCGATCTCCTGCGTGACGTACTCCCCGATCCCGCCCAGCCGCGGGCGGCCGTCGGCCTCGGTGCCCTTGCCGGCCAGCACGTCCTCCCGGTCCTCGGGGATGAACCCCTCGGCCACCACCACCAGCGGGGACCGGCCCCGGTCGTAGACCTCCTGCACCCACGCGCACACCTGGTCCATGGAGACCTTCTGCTCCGGGATCAGCACCGCGTGGGCGCCGGCGGACATCCCCGAGTGCAGCGCGATCCACCCGACGTGGCGGCCCATGACCTCGGCGACCATGCACCGGTGGTGGGACTCCCCGGTGGTGCGCAGCCGGTCCATGGCGTCGGTGGCGATGGAGACCGCGGTGTCGAAGCCGAACGTGTAGTCGGTGGCCTGCAGGTCGTTGTCGATGGTCTTGGGCACGCCCACCACGGGCAGCCCGGCCTCGGCCAGTCGCTTGGCCCCGGCCAGGGTGCCCTCCCCGCCGATGGCCACGATCGCGTCGATCGCGTGGCGCTCGAGCATCACCCCGATGTTCTCCGGCCCACCGCCGGGCCCGGAGTAGGGGTTCGTGCGGGAGGTCCCCAGGATGGTCCCGCCCTCCCGGGCCAGACCGCGGACCCGAGTGCGGGGGAGGTCCATGACGTCGCCCTCGAGCACCCCGCGCCAGCCGTCGCGGAAGCCCACGAACTCGTGCCCGTAGGTCTTGATCCCGTGCAGCACGGACCCGCGGATCACCGCGTTGAGTCCGGGGCAGTCCCCGCCGCTGGTCAGCAGTCCGATCTTCATCCGTACAGTCTCCTCCGGGTGGGCGGGGCGTGCGTGGCGGCCGGGCGTGCACCGGCACGCCCAGTCTAGTGAGTCCGGCCCCCGGCGGCAGGGCCGGGCCCTGCCGTCCCGCGCCCGCGCCGGTCCCCCGGGGCCGGGCCTAGACTGCCGGAGAGGGCCCCGCCGGGCCCGGAAGGAGGGGTGGCGTTGAGCGCGGACATGGAACCGGCCCGGGAGAACCTGAGGGTGTTCATCGACAAGCTGGTCGACCAGGGGTACACGGTGCGGGACGGGCAGTCCCCGGACCCGGACCTCATCGACCCCGGGGGATCGGCCGTGGAGACCTGGCGGGAGGACTACCCGTACGACGAGCGGATGTCGCGGGAGGAGTACGAGCTGGAGAAGTACCAGCTTCAGATCGAGCTGCTGAAGTTCCAGTACTGGGGCCAGGACCACGACCTCCAGCACGTCATCGTGTTCGAGGGCCGGGACGCCGCCGGCAAGGGCGGGACCATCAAGCGCTTCACCGAGCACCTCAACCCGCGCGCGGCCCGCGTCGTGGCCCTGACCAAGCCCTCGGACCGGGAGCGGGGCCAGTGGTACTTCCAGCGGTACATCCGCCACCTGCCCACCGCCGGGGAGATCGTGATGTTCGACCGCTCCTGGTACAACCGCGCCAACGTCGAGCGCGTCATGGGCTTCTGCACGGACCAGCAGTACGAGCAGTTCATGGCCCAGGCCCCCGTCTTCGAGAAGATGCTCGTGGACTCCGGCATCCACCTGACCAAGTTCTGGTTCTCCGTCACCCAGCACGAGCAGCGCACCCGGTTCGCGATCCGCCAGATCGACCCCGTGCGGCGCTGGAAGCTCTCCCCCATGGACCTGGCCTCCTTGGACCGGTGGGAGGACTACACGGACGCGAAGGAGGAGATGTTCCTGCGCACCGACACCGACCACGCCCCGTGGATCACGGTGAAGTCCAACGACAAGAAGCGAGCCCGGCTCAACGCGATGCGGTTCTTCCTGGACCAGTTCGACTACGAGGACAAGGACCCGGACGTGGTCTATCCCCCCGATCCACTGATCGTCCGTCGCGGCCGCGACGCCGTCGGCGACTGAGGCGCGCCCCGGGCACGGGGGACGACGACGCCGCCCGTCCCCTTCCGGGGGCGGGCGGCGTCGCCGCGGGACGGTGTCGGCTCAGCTGCCGGGACGGTCCACCAGGACGGCGTTGGCGGCGGCGTTGACGGCGGTCACGGCCAGGACCGAGGGCCAGGCCCCGATCCGCCTGGCCAGCGGGTGGGAGAGCCCGAAGCCCAGGACGTAGAGCC
This sequence comes from Kocuria rhizosphaericola, assembly GCF_044462205.1. Classification (NCBI taxonomy): domain Bacteria; kingdom Bacillati; phylum Actinomycetota; class Actinomycetes; order Micrococcales; family Micrococcaceae; genus Kocuria; species Kocuria rhizosphaericola. The sequence continues at coordinate 24,363 of NZ_JBISWK010000011.1, forward strand.
CGCCGAGCGCGGCCGTGGTCCCCGGTCCGCCGCGGTGCCACCACGAGTGGGCCGCCGCGGCGCCGGCGGCGGCCAGCACGGCCCCGCCCAGGGGGCGGACACCGGTGGCCCGGGCGGTGGCATACCCGCCGATCAGCCCCGCGGTCACGAGTGCCGCCGCGGGCACCGACTCCGCCGCGGCCACGGCGCCGTCGAGGGCGCTCACGCGGCGCCCCCCAGGTACTCCTGGAGCCGGCGCAGGCCCTCGGCGAGGTCGTCGTCGCCCAGGGCGTAGGACAGGCGCAGGAAGCCGGACGGGCCGAAGGCCTCGCCGGGGACCACTGCGACCTCCGCCTTCTCCAGGATCAGCTCCGCGAGCTCGGCGGAGGTCTGCGGCGTCGCGTCGCCGAACCGCCGGCCGAGCAGACCGCGCACGTCCGCGTAGGCGTAGAACGCGCCGGTCGGGGTGGGGCACTCCACACCGTCGATGGCGTTGAGCGCCTCGACCATGACCTTGCGGCGGCGGTCGAAGGCCTCCCGCATCCGGTGGGCCTCGTCGAGGGGACCGGACACGGCCGCGAGCGCGGCCCGCTGGGCCACGTTGTTGACGTTGGACGTCAGGTGGGACTGCAGGTTCGTGGCCGCCTTGACGACGTCCGGGGCCCCGATCATCCAACCCACCCGCCAGCCGGTCATCGCGTAGGTCTTGGCCACGCCGTTGAGGACGACCACGTTCTCGCCCAGCTCGGGCACGGCGGCGGCGATCGAGGTGAACGGCACGCCGTCGTAGGTGAGGTGCTGGTAGATCTCGTCGGTCAGCACGAAGATCCCCTTCTCCGCGGCCCAGCGGCCCACGGCCGCGGTCTCCTCGGGGGAGTACACGGCGCCGGTGGGGTTCGACGGCGAACAGAAGAGCAGCGCCTTGGTGCGCTCGGTCCACGCGGCATCGAGCAGCTCGGGGGTGACCTTGTAGCCGAGCTCCGGCCCGGCGAAGACCTCGACCGGGTTGCCGCCGGCGAGCTTGATGGCCTCGGGGTAGGTCGTCCAGTACGGGGCCGGCAGCAGGACGTCGTCGCCCTCGTCCACGACCGTCGCGAAGGCCTGGAAGACGGCCTGCTTGCCGCCGTTGGTGATGAGCACCTGGGAGGGCTCCACCGTGTACCCGCCGTCCCGGGCGCTCTGCTCGGCCACCGCCTTCCGCAGCTCGGGCAGGCCCGCGGCCGGCGTGTACCGGAAGTTCGCCGGGTCCTGCAGAGCGGCCGCGGCGGCGTCCACGATGTACTGGGGCGTGGGGAAGTCGGGCTCCCCGGCGCCGAAGCCGATCACGGGACGGCCGGCGGCCTTGAGCGCCTTCGCCTTGGCGTCCACGGCGAGCGTCGCGGACTCTGCGATGGCGCCGACGCGCCGGGAAATGCGGGACGTGGTCATGACCGGGGGCCTCCTGGATGGGAACGGACGGTTTCCGCCGGGTGCGGCCACGGCGGTGCGGACGCCCCCATGCTACTCGGGGGTCCGGCGGGCAGGACCGGCGCCCCGGCCGACGGTCCCGCCCGGATTGCACCCCGGAGCCCGGGTCGCCTAGGATGGTCCACTGGTGTCATCGACGCCTGCTCGGCCGCGCCGTCGCGGCGGGGCCGGATGGTAGAGTCGGTGACCGGGTCCGAGCGATCGAGACCGGCGTTCCCACGCCGGCCGAACTCGCGAGGCACGTAGGGCAGTGGCGCAATTGGTAGCGCAGCGGTCTCCAAAACCGCAGGTTGCAGGTTCGAGTCCTGTCTGCCCTGCTCCAGTCCGGGACGGTCCCCGGCACCCCGCACCGGGGTGCCGGGAGCCGCTCCGGCGACGGCGGGCCGGCAGCACCGCGCGGCACGCACGAGTCCACACAGGGAGAGCCGATGTCGCAGACCACCGCCGGCCGGGCGTCGGGCCAGCCCCCGGAGCAGGGGGCCGAGAGCCCCCGCGGCATCTTCGGGCGCCTGTTCCTGTTCCTGCGCCAGGTCGTGGGGGAGCTCCGGAAGGTGGTCACCCCCACCCGGCACGAACTGGTCAACTACGTCCTGGTCGTCCTCGTGTTCGTCGCGTTCATGATGGTGCTCATCTCGGTCCTGGACCTCGGATTCGGGCAGGCCGCCCTGTGGATCTTCGGGCAGGGGGACGCCGCCGGCTGATCCGGGCGGCGCACGGACCGGCGCGGCCGGCCACCGTGACCCAGCAGAGCACGACATCCACGAAAGAACTTGAGGGAGATCCAGTGACCGAGCACGAGCTCGAAAACGGCACCGAGGCACCGGCCGAGGTCGACCAGCAGGCGCCGGAGCTGCCGGAGGCCGAGACCTCCGTGCAGGAGGACGACTTCGCGGCCGCCCACGAGCCGGACGACGCCCCGGTCGCTCCGGCCGCCGACGAGGCTCCCGCCGAACCGGCCCTCGACGAGGCCCCCGCCGACAAGGAGGCCCCCGCAGTTCAGGACGAGGCCCCCGCAGTCCAGGACGAGGTCCCCGCCGTGGACCCCGTCGAGGAGTTCAAGTCGAAGCTGCGCCGCCAGGAGGGTGACTGGTACGTCATCCACACCTACGCCGGCTACGAGAACCGCGTGAAGACGAACCTCGAGACCCGCATCCAGTCCCTCAACATGGAGGAGGACATCTTCCAGATCGAGGTGCCGATGGAGGAGGTCGTCGAGATCAAGAACGCCCAGCGCAAGATCGTGCGCCGGGTGCGGATCCCCGGCTACGTGCTGGTGCGGATGAACCTCACCGACGCCTCCTGGGGCGCGGTCCGCCACACCCCGGGCGTCACCGGCTTCGTCGGCCAGGACGCCTACAACCCCGTGCCGCTGCGCCTCGACGAGGTCTTCGAGATGCTCAACCCGGTCTTCGAGGCCCCCCAGGGCGCCGGCGGCGAGTCGGCCGCCCAGCCCAGCGCACAGCCGCAGATCGACGTCGACTTCGAGGTCGGCGAGTCCGTCATCGTCAAGGAGGGCCCGTTCGAGACCCTCCCCGCCACGATCTCCGAGATCAAGGTGGAGTCCCAGCAGCTGGTCGTCCTCGTGTCGATCTTCGAGCGCGAGACCCCCGTCACCCTCGGCTTCAACCAGGTCTCCAAGATCTGAGCCCTGCGGGCCGCCCGGCCCGCCCCAGTTCCCGGCCTCCGCGGTGCATGCTTCGCCGCCGGGGCCGCCCGGCCGCCGCGCCACGGTGGCCACCCGCCGTCGTACGCTCCTGTGCGCCGGTACGTCCAGCAGAAGAAGGACCAGCACATGGCTCCCAAGAAGAAGAAGGTCTCCGGCCTGATCAAGCTGCAGATCCAGGCAGGCGCCGCCAACCCGGCGCCCCCCGTGGGTCCGGCCCTCGGTCAGCACGGCGTCAACATCATGGAATTCTGCAAGGCCTACAACGCGGCCACGGAGTCCCAGCGCGGCAACATCGTGCCCGTGGAGATCACGGTCTACGAGGACCGCTCGTTCACCTTCATCACGAAGACCCCGCCCGCCGCGCAGCTGATCAAGAAGGCCGCCGGCGTCGCCAAGGGCTCGGGTGTCCCGCACACCCAGAAGGTCGGAAAGCTCAGCATGGACCAGGTCCGCGAGATCGCCGAGACCAAGAAGGAAGACCTCAACGCCAACGACATCGACGCCGCCGCGAAGATCATCGCCGGCACCGCCCGCTCCATGGGCATCGAGGTCGAGTGATCAGCTTCGGCTGACACCACCCACCGTTATTGACGTGGCAGGGCCGAGCGCGGCCCGCAGACCACAACTGCACAAGGAGAAGAAGCAGATGGCAAAGCGCAGCAAGGCATACCAGGCGGCCGCCGCCAAGATCGACGAGGGCACGCTGTACGCCCCGGCCGAGGCCGTGGCCCTGGCCAAGGAGCTCGACACCGCGAAGACCGACTCCACCGTGGAGGTCGTCCTCCGCCTCGGCGTCGACCCCCGCAAGGCCGACCAGATGGTCCGCGGCACCGTGAACCTGCCCAACGGCACCGGCAAGACCGCGCGCGTGGTCGTCTTCGCGACCGGCGACAAGGCCGCCGCCGCCGAGGAGGCCGGGGCGGACTACGTCGGCTCCGACGACCTGATCGCCCGCATCCAGGGCGGCTGGACCGACTTCGACGCCGCCGTGGCCACCCCGGACATGATGGGCAAGGTCGGCCGCCTGGGCAAGGTCCTCGGCCCCCGCAACCTGATGCCGAACCCCAAGACCGGCACCGTCACCATGGACGTGACCAAGGCCGTCAACGACATCAAGGGCGGCAAGATCGACTTCCGCGTCGACAAGCACTCGAACCTGCACTTCATCGTGGGCAAGACGTCCTTCGAGCTCGACAAGCTCGCGGAGAACTACGGCGCCGCCCTCGAGGAGATCCTGCGCCTGAAGCCCTCCGCGTCGAAGGGCCGCTACATCACGAAGGCGACCGTCTCGACCACGTTCGGACCGGGCATCCCGGTCGACCCGAACGCCACCGAGGTCGTCGTCGGCGCCTGACGCCGTGCAGCGGAGCCCGCGGGGCTCCATTGGGTGGGGGCCCGGCCGATGCGGCCGGGCCCCCTTCCCGTCCTGCGGGACC
>NZ_JBISWK010000012.1:0-17337 GCF_044462205.1 Kocuria rhizosphaericola
CGGACGTCCGCCGGCGCCCACGGAACGGAGACCCCCTCGTGACCGAGCACCCCCCAGTGCGCATCGAGCAGATGCGCATCCCCGACGAGTTCGACGACGCCGCCCAGGAGCTCCTGGGGCGTGTCGCGGCACTCGTGCGCCGGTCCCGGCAGCACGTGTGGGGGATCTCGGACCTCACCGGTGACGCGCAGGAGCTCTACCGGGACCTGCTCGACCCCTTCGAGCGCGTGGTCATCCTGCTCGCGTGGACCCAGGGCCGCCTCGCGGGGCGGGCCGAGGTCCGGATGCCCCTGGTCGCCCTCACCGACTCCGCCCACATCACCGTCGACGTGGACCCCGACGTCACCTCGCAGGGCACCGGCAGCGAGCTGCTGGCCGCCGCCGAGCAGCTCGCCGTCGGGGAGTCCCGCCGGCACCTGCGGATCCAGACGGAGCACCCCGGGCCCCAGGAGATCCAGGGCGACGGCAGCATCACCGGCGTCTTCCCGGTGGTCACGCCCGGGATGGTCGAGTGGGTGGACGCCGCGGACGGCTCGGGCCGGCTGCCCATGTCCAACCGGCAGACCCGCTTCGCCCTCGGCGCCGGCTACCGGCTCGAGTCGGTGAGCGACTTCGGGGTGCTGGACGTCCCGCTGCCGTCCGAGCGCGTCGAGGCCCTGCTGCGCGAGGTCGCGGCCTCGCCGGCGCCGGAGCCGTACCGGATCCACACCTGGAGCGGGCCGGCCCCCGAGGACCGGCTCGACGAGCTCGCGGCCCTGCACTCGCGCATGGGGGCGGACTCCTTCCTGGTCCCCACGGCCGCCGCCGAGCCCGAGCCCTGGGACGCCGAGCGCGTGCGGCGGACCGAGCAGCTGCGCGCCGAGGCGGGCAACCTGTCGCTCGTGGCCGTCGCCGAGCACGAGCCCACCGGACGGCTCGTCGGGATGACCGAGATCGTCCTGGCGGGGGAGGAGCCGCCGATCGGGATGCAGGACGAGACCGTGGTCCTGCGCGAGCACCGCCGCCGGTGGCTCGCCACCCGCCTGAAGTTGGCCAACCTGCAGCAGCTCGAGCAACTGGCGCCGAGCGTGCGCACGGTCTACTCCTGGAGCCACAGCGGCGACGACCGGATGAGCCGGGTCAACGCCCGCCTGGGCTTCCGCGTGGCCGGGCGCAGCGGCGTGTGGGCCCGCGAGTTCCCCGCCGCCTGAGCTGAGGCCTGAGCCGGCGCCGGAGCCGACCCTGAGACGGTTCCGCGCCGGCCCCGTCCCGTTCCGGCGCCGATTTGGCCGCGGCGGGGCCCTCCGGTAGCCTGGGGCGTACCAAAGACCGCCGGTCGTTGTCCTCCCTGCCCGTGCGCCCCGTTTCGGAGCGCACACCACGGGGGACAGCCGTAAGAGTTCCGCCAGGAACCGCCAGCGCAGGTGAACCAGCACAGCGAGCACGTCCCGTCCAGCACGGGCCGCGACGCCGAGCCCCGGGCATCTGCGCGGGGCTTTTTCTGTGCCCGGACCCTTCCGGCAGCGGCCGGCATCGAAGACCGGAAGGAGTACCATGGCGAACCCGGAAAAGGCAGCCGCGGTCGCCGAGTTGAAGGAGATGTTCTCCAACTCGGACGCCGCTGTCCTGACTGAGTACCGCGGCCTCACCGTGGCCCAGCTCAAGGAGCTGCGCCGCTCGCTCGGTGAGAACGCCGAATACGCCGTGGTGAAGAACACGCTGACCGCGATCGCGGCCAAGGAGCTGGGCATCGACGCGTTCGACGGCCAGCTCGCCGGCCCGAGCGCGATCGCCTTCATCTCGGGGGATCCCGTCGAGGCCGCCAAGAGCCTGCGTGACTTCGCCAAGACGAACCCGCAGCTCGTCCTCAAGGGCGGTTACCTCGAGGGCAAGGCCCTCAGCGACGCGGAGATCAAGCAGCTCGCGGACCTCGAGTCCCGCGAGGTGCTGCTGGCCAAGGTGGCCGGTGCCGCCCAGGCGTCCCTGTCCCAGGCCGCGGCCCTGTTCCAGGCCCCGCTGTCGAAGACGGTCCGCACGGCCGAGGCGCTGCGCGCCAAGGTCGAGGAGCAGGACGCCTGACCAGCATCCCCGCCGCGAGGCACATTCTCACCACGGAACCAGACCGTCCCGCGCCGACCAACCCGGCCGGGGCACACCATCGAAAAGGAGCCACAACCATGGCCAAGCTCACCACCGCTGAACTGATCGACGCGTTCAAGGAGCTCTCCCTCATCGAGCTCTCCGAGTTCGTGAAGGCCTTCGAGGAGACCTTCGACGTCACCGCCGCCGCCCCCGTGGCCGTCGCCGGTGCCGCCGCTCCGGCCGCCGCCGCCGAGGAGGCCGAGGAGCAGACCGAGTTCGACGTCGTCCTCGAGGCCGCCGGCGAGAAGAAGATCCAGGTCATCAAGGAGGTCCGCGCGCTGACCTCCCTCGGCCTCAAGGAGGCCAAGGACCTCGTGGACTCGGCCCCCAAGGCCGTCCTCGAGGGCGCCAACAAGGAGGCCGCGGACAAGGCCAAGGAGGCCCTCGAGGGCGCCGGCGCCACCGTCACCCTCAAGTAGGACCCCAGCAGCACCCCGGACGCGTTCCGCACGTGAACGCTCCCCCGAGGCCCCGGACGCACGGCGTCCGGGGCCTCGCGCCGTGCCCGGCGGGTCTGTGGGAGACTGGTGGCACAACCACATCGGCCGCCCGCGCGCAGCCGGAGAGTCCGACGTCGTCCGCGACCCGGGCGGGCCCGAGGGAGCAGGTCCTCCCCGAGGAGCTCCCGGCCCCCGCGGCCGGCCCGGACGGGAGGCCGGTGACGGCGCAGGCCGGCCCGTTGCGGCCGGTGCGAACTCCCCGGTCAGGATCCTCGGCCGGGAGGTCGGACGGGCCCCACGGGGCCACGAACCACGAGGAGCTGACCTTGTCCTTCCTGCCACGCCACCTCGGACCGGACGCCGCCGAGACCCGGAGCATGCTCGAGGTCGTCGGCGCCGCCGATCTCGACGAGCTCGTCTCCCGCGCGGTCCCGGCCACCATCGCCTCGGACCAGCCCCTGCGGCTGCCCGCGCCGCTGTCGGAGCACGAGGCGCTCACGGCCCTGCGCCGGGTCGCCGCGAAGAACCGCGTGATGACCCAGATGATCGGTCAGGGCTACGCGGACACCGTGACCCCGCCCGCGCTGCGCCGCAACATCCTCGAGAACCCCGCCTGGTACACCTCCTACACCCCGTACCAGCCCGAGATCTCCCAGGGCCGGCTGGAGGCGCTGCTGACGTTCCAGAACGCCGTCATGGACCTCACCGGTCTCGACCTGGCGAACGCCTCCCTGCTGGACGAGGCCACCGCGGTGGCCGAGGCCGTGCTCATGATGCGCCGGGCCAACCGGAAGGCCACGAGCCGGCGCGTCGTCGTGGACTCCCGCACGCTTCCCCAGACCCTCGCGGTGCTGCGCGGACGCTGCCGGGCCGTGGGCATCGAACTGGTCGTCACCGACCTCGCCGAGGGGCTGCCCGAGGGCGACCTCTTCGGCGTGGTGCTGAGCCAGGTGGGTGTCGACGGAGAGGTCGTCCCCCTCGCCGAGACCGCCGAGGCGGCGCACGCGCGGGGTGCGCTCGTGGCCGTGGCCACCGACCTGCTGGCCCTCACCCTGCTGCGCTCCCCCGGGGAGCAGGGGGCGGACATCGCCGTGGGCTCCGCCCAGCGCTTCGGGGTGCCCCTGTTCTTCGGCGGTCCCCACGCCGCGTTCCTGGCCTGCCGCAAGGGCCTCGAGCGGAACCTGCCGGGCCGCCTGGTGGGCGTCTCCACCGACTCCTCCGGCCGGCCCGCCTACCGGCTGGCGCTGCAGACCCGCGAGCAGCACATCCGCCGGGAGAAGGCCACCTCCAACATCTGCACCGCCCAGGCGCTGCTGGCCATCGTGGCCGGCGCCTACGCCGCCTACCACGGCCCGGACGGGCTGCGCGCCATCGCCGAGCGCGTGCACGACCTGGCCGCCCGCCTGGCCGCCGGGCTCGCCGCCGCCGGCGTGCCCGTGGTCCACGACCGGTTCTTCGACACCGTGCTGGCCGAGGTCCCCGGCCGCGCCGACGCCGTCGTGGCGGCCGCCGCGGAGCGCGGGATCAACGTGCGCCGGGCCGACGCGGACCACGTCTCCGTGTCGGTCGGGGAGCCCCACGACGAGCAGGACGTCGACGCCGTGCTCGCCGCGTTCGGCGCCGCGGCCACGGACGACGACGGCGCGGGGGCCGCCTGGGAGCTCCCCGCCGAGCTGCTGCGCACCGACTCCTACCTGACCCACCCGGTGTTCACCCTGCACCGCTCCGAGACCGCGATGATGCGCTGGCTGCGCGCCCTCGCGGACAAGGACCTGGCCCTGGACCGGACCATGATCCCGCTGGGCTCCTGCACCATGAAGCTCAACGCCGCCGCCGAGATGGAGCCCATCAGCTGGCCCGAGTTCGCCTCCGTCCACCCGCTGGCCCCCGAGGACCAGACCCTCGGATGGCGCGAGCTCATCACCCAGCTGGAGTCCTGGCTCACGGAGATCACCGGCTACGCGGCGGTCTCCGTCCAGCCCAACGCGGGGTCCCAGGGCGAGCTCGCCGGGCTGCTCGCGATCCGGCGCTACCACCTCTCCCGGGGCGACCGGCAGCGCAAGACGATCCTCATCCCGTCCTCGGCCCACGGCACCAACGCCGCCTCCGCGGTGCTCGCCGACCTCAAGGTCGTGGTCGTGGCCACCGCGGGGGACGGCTCCGTGGACATGGAGGACCTCGCCGCGAAGATCGGGACCGTGGGGGAGGAGCTCGCGGGCATCATGGTCACGTACCCCTCGACGCACGGAGTGTTCGAGAAGCAGATCACCGACGTGTGCGCCGCCGTGCACGACGCGGGCGGCCAGGTCTACGTGGACGGCGCGAACCTCAACGCCCTCATGGGCCTCGCCCGGCCGGGCCGCTTCGGCGGGGACGTCTCCCACCTGAACCTGCACAAGACCTTCTGCATCCCGCACGGCGGCGGGGGACCGGGCGTGGGGCCCGTGGGCGTGGCGGAGCACCTCGTGCCGTTCCTGCCCGGCGACCCCGGCGCCGTGGACGGCGACGAGTGGACGTTCCCCGTGTCCCAGGCCCGCTACGGGTCGGCAGGGGTGCTGCCGATCACCTGGATGTACATCGCCATGACCGGTGCGGAAGGGCTCACCGCGTCGTCGCGCACCGCGATCCTCAGTGCGAACTACGTCTCCGCCCGGCTCGCCGACGTCTTCCCGACCCTCTACACCGGCCCCGGCGGGTTCGTGGCCCACGAGTGCATCCTCGACCTGCGCGCCCTCACGAAGGCCTCAGGGGTGACCGCGGAGGACGTGTGCAAGCGGCTCGTCGACTACGGCTTCCACGCGCCCACCCTCGCGTTCCCCGTGGCGGGCACGCTCATGGTGGAGCCCACGGAGTCGGAGAACCTCGCGGAGCTGGACCGGTTCGTGGACGCGATGCGCGCGATCCACGCGGAGATGACCGCCGTGGCGGAGGGGGAGGTGGTGCTCGAGGACTCGGTCCTGCGCCACGCCCCGCACACCGCGGAGGTGCTCACGGCCGACGAGTGGGACCGGGCCTACCCCCGGTCCCGGGCCGCCTACCCCCTGCCCGGGCTGCGCCTGGCCAAGTACTGGCCGCCCGTGGGCCGGGTGGAGAACGCCGCCGGCGACCGCAACCTCGTCTGCAGCTGCCCGCCCATCGAGGCGTTCGCGGCGGCCGGCCCCGAGCCCGCCGCCGAGACGGTGGAGCGTGGGACCGTGGAGGCCGCCCGGTGAGCCCGGGACCCCGGCACCCCGAGGGACCCTGAGACCAGGAGCACAAAGTTCCCCATCCTACGAGCGGTGGACGCCCGCGTCCACCGCTCGTGTGGACAGAGCCGCACTTCGGGTCTATGCTGAATCTTTGCGTTGTCCCTCATTCTGCGTGCCTTCATATAGCGGTGGGCGCCCGCGGGGAGCGAACCAGCATCGTCAGTCCGCTGGCCCTCGCACACCCGTATCCCCGATCCGGGTACTGCGCGATTCAACTGCAGGTCTGTGGAAGGAATCCATCTTGGTCGCCTCGAGCACCGATTCGAACGTAACCGCTAACCGACCGGCCGACGGGAACATCCCGCGCCGCATCTCCTTCGCCAAGATCCATGAACCGCTGGACGTGCCGAACCTGCTGGCCCTCCAGACGGACAGCTTCGACCGTCTCGTCGGCAACGAGCGGTGGCAGGCCCGCGTGCAGCAGGCCATCGAGACCGGGGAGCAGGGCATCGCCCGCACCTCCGGCCTGTCCGACATCTTCGAGGAGATCTCCCCGATCGAGGACTTCCAGGGCACCATGTCCCTGTCCTTCTCGGAGCCGGAGTTCTACGACCCCAAATACACCATGGACGAGTGCAAGGACCGGGACGCCACCTACTCGGCGCCCCTGTACGTCAAGGCCGAGTTCATGAACAACAACACGGGCGAGATCAAGCAGCAGACCGTGTTCATGGGCGACTTCCCGCTGATGACCGAGAAGGGCACCTTCGTCATCAACGGCACCGAGCGTGTCGTCGTCTCCCAGCTCGTCCGCTCGCCGGGCGCGTACTTCGAGCGCGGCCAGGACCGCACCTCGGACAAGGACATCTACTCCGCGAAGATCATCCCCTCCCGCGGAGCCTGGTTCGAGCTCGAGATCGACAAGCGCGACCAGGTGGGCGTGCGCCTCGACCGCAAGCGCAAGCAGTCGGTCACCGTGCTGCTCAAGGCCCTCGGCTGGAGCGAGTCCCGCATCCTCGAGGAGTTCGGGGAGTTCGACTCCATCCGAGCCACCCTCGAGAAGGACACCGTCGAGTCCCGCGAGGACGCGCTGCTGGACATCTACCGCAAGCTTCGCCCGGGGGAGCCGCCCACGGTCGACGCCGCGCAGGCGCTGCTGGACAACATGTACTTCAACTCCAAGCGCTACGACCTCGCGAAGGTGGGCCGCTACAAGATCAACCGGAAGCTGGGCCTCGACAAGGCGTTCGAGGACGAGGACGCCTCCGTGCTCTCGGTCGACGACATCGTCGCGATGATCCGCTACCTCGTGACCCTGCACGCCGGCGGCGGCACCATGAAGGGCGTGCGCGACGGCGAGCCCCGCGAGGTCGTCGTGGACGTCGACGACATCGACCACTTCGGCAACCGCCGCATCCGTGCGGTGGGCGAGCTGATCGAGAACCAGATCCGCACCGGCCTGTCCCGCATGGAGCGCGTGGTGCGCGAGCGCATGACCACCCAGGACGTCGAGGCGATCACCCCGCAGACCCTGATCAACATCCGTCCCGTCGTGGCGGCGATCAAGGAGTTCTTCGGCACCTCGCAGCTGTCGCAGTTCATGGACCAGAACAACCCGCTCGCGGGCCTGACCCACAAGCGCCGCCTGTCCGCGCTCGGCCCGGGCGGTCTCTCCCGCGACCGCGCCGGCATGGAGGTCCGTGACGTCCACCCGTCGCACTACGGCCGGATGTGCCCCATCGAGACCCCTGAGGGCTCCAACATCGGCCTCATCGGCTCGCTGGCGACCTACGGGCGGATCAACCCGTTCGGCTTCATCGAGACCCCGTACCGCAAGGTCGTCGACGGCCTGGTGACCGACGACGTCGAGTACCTCACCGCCGACGACGAGCGCGGTGTCACGATCGCCCAGGCCAACGCCCCGCTGAACCTGGACAACCGGTTCGCCGAGGACGCCGTGCTCGCCCGCGCCGCCGACGGCTCGGGCGAGGCCGTGCTGGTCGACCCGACCGCCGTGCAGTTCATGGACGTCTCCCCGCGCCAGATGGTGTCCGTGGCGACCGCCCTCATCCCGTACCTCGAGCACGACGACGCCAACCGCGCGCTCATGGGCGCCAACATGCAGCGCCAGGCCGTGCCGCTGCTCGAGTCCGAGGCCCCGCTCGTGGGCACCGGCATGGAGCGCTACGCGGCCCTGGACGCCGGCGACTCCGTGCTGGCGCGCAAGGCCGGCGTGGTCGAGGAGGTCTCGGCGAACCTCGTGCGCGTGCTCAACGACGACGGGACGACCACGGTCTACCCGATCAACAAGTTCACGCGCTCGAACCCGGGCAACACGTACAACCAGCGCGTCATCGTCGCGCAGGGCGAGCGCGTCGAGGAGCGCTCGGTCATCGCCGACGGTCCCTCCACGGACCAGGGCGAGCTGGCCCTGGGCAAGAACCTGCTGGTCGCCTACATGTCCTGGGAGGGCCTCAACTACGAGGACGCGATCATCCTCTCCCAGCGCATGGTCTCGGAGGACGTGCTCACCTCGATCCACATCGAGGAGCACGAGATCGACGCCCGCGACACGAAGCTGGGCGCCGAGGAGATCACCCGGGACATCCCCAACGTGTCCGAGGAGGTGCTGTCCGCCCTCGACGAGCGCGGCATCATCCACATCGGCGCGGAGGTCCAGGCCGGCGACATCCTCGTGGGCAAGGTCACCCCGAAGGGCGAGACCGAGCTGACCCCGGAGGAGCGCCTGCTGCGGGCGATCTTCGGCGAGAAGTCCCGCGAGGTGCGCGACACGTCCCTGAAGGTGCCCCACGGCGAGTCCGGCACCGTCATCGGCGTGCGCGTCTTCGACCGCGACGACGAGGACGACGACCTGCCCGCGGGCGTCAACCAGGTGGTCCGGGTGTACGTGGCGCAGAAGCGCAAGATCACGGACGGCGACAAGCTCGCCGGCCGCCACGGCAACAAGGGCGTCATCTCGAAGATCCTGCCGCTCGAGGACATGCCGTTCCTGGAGGACGGGACCCCTGTGGACATCATCCTCAACCCGCTGGGCGTGCCCGGCCGCATGAACCTCGGGCAGGTCCTCGAGGTGCACACCGGCTGGCTCGCCAAGCAGGGGTGGAACATCGAGGGGGACCCCGAGTGGCTCGACCGGCTGCCGAACTTCCCGAAGCAGTCCGGCCCCACGAACGTGGCCACCCCGGTGTTCGACGGCGCGCGCGAGGAGGAGATCTTCGACCTCCTCGACCACACCAACCCGACGCGCGACGGCGTGCGCCTGATCGACCGGTCCGGCAAGGCCCGGCTGTTCGACGGCCGCTCCGGCGAGCCGTTCCCGGACCCGGTGTCGGTGGGCTACCAGTACATCCTGAAGCTGCACCACCTCGTGGACGACAAGATCCACGCGCGCTCGACCGGCCCGTACTCCATGATCACCCAGCAGCCGCTGGGCGGTAAGGCGCAGTTCGGCGGCCAGCGCTTCGGCGAGATGGAGGTCTGGGCGCTCGAGGCCTACGGCGCCGCCTACACGCTGCAGGAGCTGCTGACGGTCAAGTCCGACGACGTCCACGGGCGCGTGAAGGTCTACGAGGCCATCGTGAAGGGCGAGAACATCCCCGAGCCGGGTGTCCCCGAGTCCTTCAAGGTCCTCATCAAGGAGATGCAGTCGCTGTGCCTGAACGTCGAGGTGCTCTCGGCGGACGGCAACACCATCGAGATGCGCGATTCGGATGACGAGGTCTTCCGGGCGGCCGAGGAACTGGGCATCGATCTCTCGCACTCCGAGCCCAGCTCGGTCGAAGAGGTCTGATCCCCCTCGGTCCACCCCGACGAGACGTCAACTTTTCCAGAGAAAGAGATAAAGGACCCTCATGTCCAACGAATCTTCACTAGGCCTCATGCGGATCGGTCTTGCGACCGCGGAGGACATCCGGACCTGGTCCTACGGCGAGGTCAAGAAGCCGGAGACCATCAACTACCGCACGCTCAAGCCCGAGAAGGACGGCCTGTTCTGCGAGAAGATCTTCGGTCCCACCCGGGACTGGGAGTGCTACTGCGGCAAGTACAAGCGCGTGCGCTACAAGGGCATCATCTGCGAGCGCTGCGGCGTGGAGGTCACCCGCGCCAAGGTGCGCCGTGAGCGCATGGGCCACATCGAGCTCGCCGCTCCCGTGACCCACATCTGGTACTTCAAGGGCGTTCCCTCGCGGCTGGGCTACCTGCTGGACCTCGCCCCGAAGGACCTGGAGAAGGTCATCTACTTCGCGGCGTACATGATCACGTCGGTGGACGAGGACGCCCGCCACGACGACCTGCCGAACCTGCAGGCCGCCGTGGACCGCGAGAAGGCGCAGATGGAGTCCACCCGCGACTCCGACATCGCCGCGATCGCCCGCGACCTCGAGACCGAGCTCGGCCGGGTCGAGGAGGAGGGCGGCAAGGCCGCGGAGAAGCGCAAGCTCCGCGACTCCGCCGACCGCCAGATGGCCAACGTGCGCAAGCGCGCCAACCTGGAGATCGACCGTCTCGAGCAGGTCTGGGACCGCTTCAAGAACCTCAAGGTCAACGACCTCGAGGGCGACGAGGCGCTCTACCGCGTCATGGTGGACCGCTACGGCATGTACTTCGAGGGCTCGATGGGCGCCGAGGCGATCAAGAAGCGCCTCGAGACCTTCGACCTCGAGGCCGAGGCCGAGTCCCTGCGGGAGACCATCGCGACCGGCAAGGGCCAGCGCAAGACCCGTGCCCTCAAGCGGCTCAAGGTCGTCAACGCGTTCCTGACCACGGACAACTCCCCGCTGGGCATGGTCCTGGACGCCGTCCCGGTCATCCCGCCGGAGCTGCGGCCGATGGTCCAGCTCGACGGCGGCCGCTTCGCCACGTCGGACCTCAACGACCTCTACCGGCGCGTGATCAACCGCAACAACCGGCTCAAGCGCCTGCTGGACCTGGGCGCCCCGGAGATCATCGTCAACAACGAGAAGCGGATGCTGCAGGAGGCCGTGGACTCGCTGTTCGACAACGGCCGCCGCGGCCGCCCGGTCACCGGGCCGGGCAACCGTGCGCTGAAGTCGCTGTCCGACATGCTCAAGGGCAAGCAGGGCCGGTTCCGGCAGAACCTGCTCGGCAAGCGCGTCGACTACTCCGGCCGCTCGGTCATCGTGGTCGGCCCGCAGCTCAAGCTGCACCAGTGCGGTCTGCCCAAGCAGATGGCCCTCGAGCTGTTCAAGCCGTTCGTGATGAAGCGGCTCGTGGACCTCAACCACGCGCAGAACATCAAGTCGGCCAAGCGCATGGTCGAGCGCTACCGGCCCCAGGTGTGGGACGTGCTCGAGGAGGTCATCACCGAGCACCCCGTGCTGCTCAACCGTGCCCCCACCCTGCACCGTCTGGGCATCCAGGCGTTCGAGCCGCAGCTCGTCGAGGGCAAGGCCATCCAGCTCCACCCGCTCGTGTGCGGCGCGTTCAACGCCGACTTCGACGGCGACCAGATGGCCGTGCACCTGCCCCTGTCCCCGGAGGCCCAGGCCGAGGCCCGCATCCTGATGCTGTCCTCGAACAACATCCTGAAGCCCTCGGACGGCAAGCCGATCGCGCTGCCCTCCCAGGACATGATCATCGGGCTGTACCACCTCACCACCGTCCGCGAGGGCGAGGAAGGGGAGGGCCGCGGGTTCTCCTCCGTGGCCGAGGCGATCATGGCCCACGACGCCGGGAAGCTGCACCTGAACGCGCTGTGCCGGATCGAGCTGGACGACTTCGTGCCGTTCGAGGGCTGGGAGGCCCCCGAGGGCTGGGAGCCGGGTCAGCCCGTGCTGGTCGAGACCACGCTGGGCCGTGTGCTGTTCAACGAGACGCTGCCCGAGGACTACCCCTGGGACGAGGCCGTCGCGGACAAGAAGCACCTGTCCGCGCTGGTCAACGATCTCGCGGAGCGGTACCCGATGGTGACCGTGGCGCACACGCTGGACGAGCTCAAGGACGCCGGGTTCCACTGGGCGGCCCGCTCGGGCGTGACCGTGGCGATCTCGGACATCGCGACCCCGCCGGAGAAGCCCGCCATCATGGAGGGCTACGAGGCGCAGGCCGCGAAGATCCAGGGCCAGTACGACCGCGGTCTGATCGACGACGACGAGCGCCGCTCGGAGCTCATCGACATCTGGACCAAGGCCACGGACGAGGTCGCCCAGGCCATGCAGGCGAACCTCTCCCCGCTGAACACCATCAACCGCATGGTGTCCTCCGGCGCCCGAGGCAACTGGATGCAGGTCCGCCAGATCGCCGGCATCCGCGGGCTCGTGTCCAACCCCAAGGGCGAGATCATGCCCCGCCCGATCAAGTCCTCCTACCGTGAGGGCCTGTCGGTGCTGGAGTACTTCATCGCGACCCACGGCGCCCGCAAGGGCCTGGCCGACACCGCGCTGCGCACCGCGAACTCGGGGTACCTCACCCGTCGTCTCGTGGACGTCTCCCAGGACGTCATCGTGCGCGAGGCGGACTGCATGACGGAGCGCGGCCTGAACCTGCCGCTCGCCGACGTGCAGGAGTCCGGTGCCCGCGTGCTGCACGAGGACATCGAGAACACCGTGCACGGCCGCGTGCTCGCGGTGGACGTGGTGGACGCCAACGGCGAGATCCTGGCCGAGGCCGGCACGGACCTCTCCGACGGGCTCATCAGCGCCCTCTTCGCCGGTGGGGCCGACACGGTGCGCGTGCGCTCCGTGCTGACCTGCGAGTCCGCGGTGGGCGTGTGCGCGGCGTGCTACGGCCGTTCGCTGGCCTCCAACCAGCTGGTGGACATCGGCGAGGCCGTGGGCATCATCGCCGCGCAGTCGATCGGCGAGCCGGGCACGCAGCTCACGATGCGCACCTTCCACACCGGTGGTGTGGCGTCCTCGGACGGCGACATCACCCAGGGTCTGCCCCGTATCCAGGAGCTCTTCGAGGCCCGCACGCCCAAGGGCGTCGCGCCGATCTCGGAGGTCGCCGGGCGGGTCACCATCGAGGACACCGAGAAGGCCCTCAAGCTCGTCGTGACCCCGGACAACGGGGACGAGGCGATCGGGTACCCGGTGCTGCGCCGCGCCAAGCTGCTCGTGACCGAGGGCGACCACGTCGAGGTCGGCCAGCAGCTGGTCTCCGGCGCCGTCGACCCCAAGGAGGTGCTGCGCATCCGCGGACCGCGGCAGGCGCAGAAGCACCTCGTGGACGAGGTGCAGCGCGTGTACCGCTCCCAGGGCGTGGGCATCCACGACAAGCACGTGGAGGTCATCGTGCGGCAGATGCTGCGCCGCGTGACGATCATCGAGTCCGGCGAGACGAACCTGCTGCCGGGCGAGCTCGTCGAGAACGTCCGCTTCCTGGAGGCCAACCGCAAGGCCGTGGCCGAGAGCAACCGTCCGGCCGCCGGCCGACCGGAGCTGATGGGCATCACCAAGGCCTCGCTGGCCACCGACTCGTGGCTGTCGGCCGCGTCCTTCCAGGAGACCACCCGCGTGCTCACGCAGGCGGCCATGGAGGGCAAGTCCGACCCGCTGGTGGGCCTCAAGGAGAACGTGATCATCGGCAAGCTGATCCCGGCCGGCACCGGGCTCGCGCGGTACAACAACATCGACGTGGAGCCGACGGACGAGGCGAAGGCCTCGCTGTTCACGGAGCCGGGCTCGTTCTCGGACTTCAGCTACGCGGAGGAGAACTCCTCGCCCGCCGAGTTCCAGGCGATCCCGCTGGAGGACTACGACTTCGGCTCCAACTGAGGCCGGCGTCCCTGCAGGACAGGATCACTCCGGTGATCACCACGGCAGCCCCGTTCCGGAAGACACGTCTTCCGGGGCGGGGCTGCCGCCGTCCCACGGCGCGCCACGACGCGCGGCCGCGGACCAGGAAGGAGTGACAGGAGGACCATGGCGAACTCGCCCACCGGGGAGTCCGTGCTCGAGCGGGCGGACCGGATCCTCGCGGCGTTCACCGCCGAGAACTCCCGGCTGACGGGTGGGCAGATCGCGGCTCTCGCGGGCCTCCCCACCGCCACCGCGCACCGGCTCGCCCGGGACATGGCCCGGCAGGGCTGGCTCGAGCGGGTGGAGGGCGGGCACTACGTCATCGGCACCCGGCTGTGGGAGCTGGCCAGCCGCTCCTCGCGCGAGCTGGGGCTGGCGCGCGCCGCCCGCCCGTTCATGGGGGACATCCACGCGGTGCTGCGCCAGCACGTGCAGCTCGGCATCGTGGAGGGCCGCGAGGTGCTGCTCGTGGAACGGCTCTCGCACCCCCGGGCGGTGCCCGTCCGCTCGGAGGTGGCGGGCCGGCTGCCGCTGCACCTCTCGGCCACGGGCCTCGTCCTCCTGGCGCACGCGCCGCAGGAGTACCAGGAGGAGTACCTCCGGGGCCCCCTCGCCGCGTTCACCGAGGTCTCGCCGACGGACCCCGGGGTGCTGGCCGCGGAGCTGGAGCGGATCCGCGGCGCGGGCCACGCCCTGCAGACCGGCTATCTCGAGGCGGGGACAGCAGGCATCGCCGTCCCCGTGCGAGGACGCGGCGACCAGGTGGTGGCGGGCCTGGGCGTCATCACCCCCGCGGGCGACCCCGCCGCGCGGGCCGGGGCGATCGTCCAGGCGCTGCACACCGCCGCGCACGGCATCCGCCGGACGCTGCGGGACGCCGCCCGCTGAGCCGGACGCCGCGCGCACCGCCGCGGCCGTCTCCGGGACCACCTCGCGGGTGGTCCCGTTCAACGGGACGACTGTGGTGCCGCCCACAGGGCACTGGGACACTGGACACGATTCCCGTCGTATCACCAGGAGCACTCATGAGCGCACAGCGCACCGTTCTCAGCACACAGGTCGGCATCGTCGGCGGCGGCCCGGCCGGGCTGATGCTGGCCCACCTCCTCGGCCGCGCCGGCATCGACAGCATCGTCGTCGAGAAGCGCGACAAGGACACCATCCACGCCACCCACCGGGCCGGCATCCTCGAGGCACCCACCGTGCGGATGCTGGTCGACGAGGGGGTCGACGGACGGGTGCTGACGGAGGGCCACGAGCACGAGGGCACCGTGCTGCGCTTCCAGGGCGAGAGCCACCGCATCGACTTCAAGAAGCTCGTGGGGGAGTCCGTGTGGCTCTACCCCCAGAACGAGGTGTTCCTGGACCTGGCCGACGCCCGGGAGCGCGACGGCGGCGACGTCCGCTGGTCCGTGACGGACACCGAGGTGCTGGACCTGGCCACCGACCGGCCGGGCATCCGCTTCACCGACGCCGCGGGCGAGGACCTCGAGATCCGCTGCGAGGTCCTCGTGGGCGCCGACGGCTCGCAGAGCATCTGCCGCCGCGCCATCCCGGAGCAGGAGCGCACCGACAACTTCATCGAGTACCCCTTCGCCTGGTTCGGGATCCTCGCCGAGGCCCCGCCGAGCGCCCCGGAGCTCATCTACTCGAACTCCGAGCACGGCTTCGCCCTCGTCTCCCAGCGCAGCGACACCGTCCAGCGGATGTACTTCCAGTGCGACCCTGACGAGGACGTCGACGACTGGGACGACGAGCGGATCTGGGCCGAGCTGCAGCGCCGGGTCGAGGGCCCCGACGGCCTCCGGCTCCAGGAGGGCCCCATCTTCGACAAGACCGTGCTGAAGTTCCGCTCCTACGTCTGCGAGCCCCTGCGCCACGGCAATCTGTTCCTCGTCGGCGACGCCGGCCACACCGTGCCCCCGACCGGCGCCAAGGGCCTGAACCTCGCGTTCTGCGACGTCCGCGCGCTCGCCCCCGCGCTCGTGGAGTTCTTCCGCTCCGGCGACGGCACCGGGTTGGCCGGGTACTCGGCCACGGCCCTCGAGCGCGTGTGGAAGGCGCAGAACTTCTCCTACTGGGCCACCCAGCTCATGCACACCCAGCCGGGGGAGAACCCCTTCAACCAGAAGCGCCGGCGCGGCGAGTTCAAGGCGATCACCGGCTCCGAGCGCGGGGCCGCCTACTTCGCGGAGTCCTACACCGGCTGGCCCCAGGACCGCTGACCACCCGGCCCGCCCACTGTGACCCCACAATAAGTTCGCACAGCGAACACATGTGCGAATGCTGCACCGGATGCGCTAGCCTCGGAGGGTTCTCCGCGGAGGCGCCGACCACTCCGGGCACGACGCCCGCCGGTGCGGCAACCACCTCGCGACAAAGGAGTTGAACCATGACCGACCAGGACCAGGACCAGGGGGCGGGGGAGGCCTTCGTGCACCTCACCCCGAAGGGTCCCGACGACGCCGCGGACACGCAGTCCGACCTCGACCGGGAGATGGCGCGGATCAGCGCCGACCACACCGCGTCCGGGCGCACCGAGACGCAGCCGCGCCTGGACTACGCGCCCTACCGCAGCTCGATCCTGCGGCACCCCACCAAGGACCTGCACCACGCGGACCCCGAGACCATCGAGCTGCACGCCCCGGCCTTCGGCGAGCGGGACGTCCACCGGCTCGAGTCGGACCTGACCATCCAGTCGGGCGGGGAGCCCATCGGCGAGCGGATCAAGATCCGCGGCCGGGTCCTCGACGGCGACGGCCGGCCCGTGCGGAACCAGCTCGTGGAGATCTGGCAGGCCAACGCGGCCGGGCGCTACATCCACAAGCGGGACCAGCACCCTGCGCCCATCGACCCCAACTTCACGGGCGTGGGACGGTGCCTGACCGGCGACGACGGCTCCTACGAGTTCATCACCATCAAACCCGGGCCGTACCCCTGGAAGAACCACCACAACGCCTGGCGACCCGCGCACGTGCACTTCTCGCTGTTCGGCACGGACTTCACCCAGCGGATGATCACCCAGATGTACTTCCCCTCCGACCCGCTGTTCGCGCTGGACCCGATCTTCCAGTCCATCGTGGACCCGAAGGCCCGCGAACGGCTCGTGGCCGACTACGACCACGCCGCGTCCGAGCACGAGTGGCTGCTCGGCTACACGTGGGACATCGTGCTCAGCGGCTCGAACCGCACCTGGACGGAAGGCGACTCCAATGTCTGAGACCTCGGCGAACCCCAAGCTTCCGGCCACCCCCGGCCAGACCATCGGGCCGTTCTTCGGCTACGCGCTGCCCTACGACAAGGGCGAGCTGCTCGTGCCGCTCGGACACCCGCAGGCGGTGCGCCTGCACGGCACGGTCACCGACGGCCACGGCGAGGTCGTGCCGGACGCGATGCTCGAGATCTGGCAGGCGGACGGCAACGGTGCGGTCCCCACCGCGACCGGCTCGCTCGTGCGCGACGGCTACACCTTCACCGGTTTCGGCCGCGCGTCCGTCGACAACGAGGGCCACTACACCTTCACCACCGTCGACCCGGGGCCCACCGAGCCCGGCAAGGCGCCGTTCATCACGCTGACGATCTTCGCCCGCGGCCTGCTCAACCGGCTGTTCACCCGCATCTACCTGCCGGAGGACACCCAGGCCCTCGCGGAGGACCCGCTGCTGCGCGGGCTGCCCGAGGACCGCCGCCGCACCCTGATCGCCGAGCGCGAGGCGGACGGCTCCCTGCGCTTCGACATCCGGATGCAGGGCGAGGACGAGACCGTCTTCCTCACCTACCCGAACCTCGAGGAGTGAGCACGCCGTG
>NZ_JBISWK010000013.1:0-20548 GCF_044462205.1 Kocuria rhizosphaericola
CGGCGCCGGCACCACCCCACGACGCACGCGACCGGACGAACACCGCAGGAGGACGCGCATGACCGACGCCGGGCTGCTCAGCCCCGGGGCCCACCGGGGCGACGCGCACACGGACGACACCGCCGTGCTCCAGGCGCTGCTCGACGTCGAGGCCGCCTGGGTCGCCGCGCAGGCGGACGCCGGCCTCGCCCCGCGCGGCGCCGCCGGATCGGCCCGCGCGGCCGCCCGGGCCGCCGACTACGACGCCGGAGACATCGCCCGGCGCGCCGAGGGCGGCGGCAACCCGGTCATCCCGCTCCTCGCCGACTACCGGCGCCGGCTGGGGGAGCTCGACCCCGTCGCCGTGCGCTTCGTCCACCGCGGCCTGACCAGCCAGGACGTCATGGACACCGCCATGATGCTCGTGGTCCGGCGCGCCGCCGCCGAGCTGACCCGGCAGCTGTCCGACACCGCGGACGCCCTGGCGGCGCTGGCCGACGCCCACCGCGACACCGTCCAGGCCGCCCGGACCCTGACGCAGCACGCGCTGCCCACCACCTTCGGGCTCAAGGCCGCCGGCTGGCTCGCCGGGCTGCAGGACCTCGAGGCGGACCTCGCCGGGCTCGCCCGGCTGCCCGTGTCCTGCGGCGGGGCCGCCGGCACCCTCGCCGGGAGCCTCGCGCTCTTCCCGGGAGCCCCCGACGCCGCCGAGCAGGCCGTCGAGCTCGCCCGCCACTGGGCCGACGAGCTCGGGCTGAGCATGCCGCCGCACGTGTGGCACACCAGCCGGCGGCCGGTGCTGCGCACCGGCGAGGTCCTCGGGGCCGTGTGCGCGGCCCTGGGCCGGATCGCCAACGACGTCCTGCTGCTCTCCCGCCCCGAGCTCGGCGAGCTGCGCGAACCGGCCGCGGAGGGGCGCGGCGTGTCCTCCGCGATGCCGCAGAAGCAGAACCCGGTGCTCTCCGTGCTGCTCAAGCGCACGGCCCTGACCGCGCCGCAGCTCGTGGCCCAGCTCCACGTCGCCGCCTCCCAGTACGTCGACGAGCGCCCCGACGGCGCCTGGCACACGGAGTGGCCGGCGCTGCGGCAGCTCGCCCGGCTCGCCGTCGCGGCGTCGTCGCACGCGGCCGAGCTCACGGCCGGCCTCACCGTGGACACCGCCCGGATGCGCGCCAACCTGGACGCGTCCGGACCCGCCGTGCTCGCCGAGCGGATCAGCGCGGTGCTCGCGCCGCTGCTTCCGCCGGCGGCCGACGGCGCCACGGGCAAGGAGCGGGTCCAGGCGGTCGTGCGCGAGCACGCGACCGACCGGCGGGGCATGCTCGACGCGCTGCTGGGTCTCGCCGCGGGCACCGCCCTGGCGGACGGGACCCCCGTGGACCGGGGCGTCGTGGCCGGACTGCTCGACCCCGAGGGCTATCTCGGCGCCAACGACCTGCTGATCGACCGGGTGCTCGAACGTCACCACCGGTCCGCGAACGACCGTCCGTCCACCACTCGGACCCCGCCAGGAGCACGAGCATGACCGTGCCCGTCCTGACCCTCGTCGAGTTCTCGACCCGCCGCGCCCCGTCGCCGCAGGCACCCCTCGTGGTGCTCGGCCCCGGGCTCGGCACCTCCGCCGCCTCGCTGTGGGGCGCCGCGGCGCACCGGCTGGAGGGCGACCTCCGCGTGGTCGGCTGGGACCTCCCCGGCCACGGGGGCTCGGCACCCGCCGGAGAGCCGTTCAGCACCGCCGAGCTCGCCCGGGCCGTGCTCGAGGCCGTGGACCGCTGCCGCACCGCCGACGGGGTCGAAACCGGAGGTCCGTTCTCCTACGCGGGCACGTCCCTCGGCGGCTGCGTGGGCGTCCAGCTCCTGCTCGACGCACCGCACCGGCTGCGCTCGGCCGTGCTCGTGGGCACCGCCGTGCAGGTGGGGGAGCCGGCCGCGTGGGCCGAGCGCGCGCAGCTCGTGGCCGCCGCCGGCACGCCCACCCAGGTCGTGGGCTCCGCGCAACGGTGGTTCGCCCCGGGCTTCATCGAGCGGGACGCGGTCACGACCACGGAGCTGCTGCACGACCTCCAGGACGCGGACCGGTTCTCGTACGCCCGGGCCTGCGAGGCCCTCGCCGCCTTCGACGCGCGCGGGCACCTCGGCACCGTGGACGTCCCCGTGCTCGCCGTGGTCGGCGCGCACGACGTCGTCACGCCGCCCGACGCCGTGGCCGAGCTGGCCGGGGCGACCGGCGCCCGCCTGGCGGTGGTCGAGGACGCGGGGCACCTGGTTCCCGCCGAGGCCCCGCAGGACGTGGCGCGGCTGCTCGACGAGCACTTCTGCGCGCACCCCTCCCACGACCCACCAAGGAGCACGAGCATGAGCAGCAACCCCCGGCGCACCGAGCAGGAGGCGCACGCGGACGGCACGGCGGTGCGCCGCGAGGTCCTCTCCGACGCCCACGTGGACCGGGCCGAGGCCGGCAAGGACGCCTTCACCGCCGAGTTCCAGGACTTCATCTCCCGCTACGCGTGGGGCGAGATCTGGACGCGGCCGGGACTGGACCGCCGGATGCGCAGCGCGGTGACCCTGACCGCGCTGATCGCGGCCGGGCACTGGGAGGAGTTCGAGATGCACGTGCGCGCCGCCCTGCGCAACGGCCTGGAGCGGGACGAGATCAAGGAGATCCTGCTGCAGTCGGCCATCTACCTCTCCGTGCCCTCCGCCAACAACGCCTTCAAGCACGCCAAGCAGGTCCTCGACGCCCTCGACGCCGAGGGTGCCCGGGACACCCGGCCCCCGGCGTCCTGACCTCCCCATCCCGACCCGAGACCGACGAGCAGCGACGCCAGCAGCGACGCCAGCAACGACGCCAGCAACGACGCAAGTGAGGAACACCATGACCGAGGCCTACATCTACGACGCCGTGCGGACCCCCTTCGGCCGCTTCGGCGGCGCCCTGGCGGGCGTGCGCCCCGACGACCTGGCCGCCCTGGTGATCGGCGAGCAGGTCCGGCGCGCCTCCGCGCTGGACCCCGCCACGATCGACGAGGTCGTGCTCGGCAACGCCAACGGCGCCGGCGAGGAGAACCGCAACGTCGCCCGCATGGGCACGCTGCTGGCCGGCCTGCCCGTCGAGATCCCCGGGACCACCGTCAACCGGCTGTGCGGATCCTCCCTGGACGCCGCGATCATCGCGTCCCGGCAGATCAACGCGGGCGAGGCCGACGTCATGCTCGTCGGCGGCGTCGAGTCCATGAGCCGGGCTCCCTGGGTGCTCCCGAAGACGGAGAAGCCCTACCCGGCCGGCGACATGACCCTGGCCTCCACCACGCTGGGCTGGCGGCTCGTCAACCAGAGGATGAACTCGGCGTGGACCGTGTCCCTGGGCGAGGCCACCGAGCAGCTCGCCGACCGGCACGGCATCACCCGCGACCGGATGGACGAGTTCGCGTTCCGCTCCCACCAGCTCACCCAGCAGGCGTGGGACGAGGGCTTCTACGACGACCTCACCGTCCAGGTCCCCGGCACCGAGCTGACCCAGGACGAGTCCGTCCGCGCGTCCTCGACCGTCGAGAAGCTCGGCGGGCTCAAGACCGTCTTCCGCCCGGCGGACCAGGGCGGCACCGTCACCGCCGGCAACGCCTCGCCCCTCAACGACGGCGCCTCCGCCGCCCTGCTGGGCTCCGAGAAAGCCGCCGAGCTGACCGGCCTGCAGCCCCTCGCCCGTGTCGCCGGCCGGGGCGCGGCCGCCAACGAGCCGCAGTTCTTCGGCTTCGCCCCGGTCGAGGCCGCGAATCTCGCCCTGCGGCGCGCGGGGATCACCTGGGACGACGTCGCGGCCGTCGAGCTCAACGAGGCCTTCGCCGCCCAGTCCCTCGCGTGCGTCGACGCCTGGGGGATCGACCCCGGGATCGTCAACCGGCACGGCGGCGCCATCGCCATCGGCCACCCCCTCGGGGCCTCCGGCACTCGCATCCTCGGCACGCTCGCCCGTTCCCTGCAGGCCTCCGGGCAGCGCTGGGGCGTGGCGGCCATCTGCATCGGCGTGGGCCAGGGCCTCGCGGTCGTGCTCGAGAACCAGAACGCCTGAGACCCGCCCCGACCACCGAAGAGAGGTACACCGGATGCTGAACATCGCAGACAGCTGCGCGCAGGCCGTGGCCCCGATCCACGACGGCGCCACCGTCATGATCGGCGGCTTCGGCGTGGCCGGCCAGCCCGTCGAGCTCATCGACGCGCTGATCGAGCACGGCGCCACCGACCTGACGGTCGTGAACAACAACGCCGGCAACGGGGACGTGGGCCTGGCCCGGCTCATCCAGCTCGGGCGGGTGCGGAGGATCATCTGCTCCTTCCCGCGCCAGTCCGACTCGTGGCACTTCGACGAGAAGTACCGGGCCGGGCAGATCGAGCTCGAGGTCGTCCCCCAGGGCAACCTCGCCGAGCGGATCCGCGCCGCCGGCGCCGGCATCGGGGGGTTCTTCACACCCACCGGCTACGGCACCCCCCTCGCGGAGGGCAAGGAGGTCCGCGAGATCGACGGACGCCACTACGTCCTCGAGCACCCCATCAAGGCCGACTTCTCCCTGACCAAGGCGCACGTCGCGGACCGGGCGGGCAACCTCGTCTACCGCAAGACGGCACGCAACTTCGGCCCGGTCATGGCCGCCGCCGCCACCACCTCGATCGTGCAGGTCGCGGAGCTCGTGGAGCGCGGCGGGCTGGACCCCGAGGTCGTCGTGACCCCGGGCATCTACGTGGACACCGTCGTGCGGATCGACACGCCCGCCCAGACCGACCCCCGAGAGGAGCTCTGACATGAGCGAGAACACCGTGGACGTCGTGCCCAGGACGTCCGAGACCCCGCTCGCCCCGGAGGAGCTGGCCCGTGTGGTGGCCCGTGACATCCCCGCGGGTTCCTACGTCAACCTCGGCATCGGCCAGCCGACACTGGTCTCCAACTACCTGAGCGCCGAGGACGACGTCACCCTGCACACCGAGAACGGCATGCTCGGCATGGGCCCCGAGGCCCACGGCGACGAGGTCGACGCCGACCTCATCAACGCCGGCAAGATCCCCGTGGTCGAGACGCCGGGGTGCTCGTACTTCCACCACGCGGACTCCTTCGCCATGATGCGCGGCGGCCACCTCGACTGCTGCGTGCTCGGCGCGTTCCAGGTGGACCGCAGCGGCAACCTCGCCAACTGGCACACGGGCAAGCCGGACGCGATCCCCGCGGTGGGCGGGGCCATGGACCTGGCCACGGGGGCGAAGATGACCTTCGTGATGATGTCCCTGCAGACCAAGAAGGGGCAGTCGAAGCTCGTGGAGCAGTGCACCATGCCGCTCACCGGCGTCGGCTGCGTCTCCCGGATCTACACCGACCAGGCCGTGTTCCTCATCGAAGAGGACGGCGTGTCGGTGCGCGAGACCTTCGGGACGAGCTTCGAGGAGCTCCAGCGGATCGTCGACGTCCCGCTGCGGCCCGCCCGCTGAGCACCGCACCGACCCCGGGGACGCGGTCGGCCGGCACCGGCCGCCCGCGTCCCCGGACGAGGCCCACAGGAGGCCACCGATGACCGAGCAGGACCCCACCGCCCCGGCGGGGGAGCGGGGCAGCCCCGGACAGTTCGTGCAGTCGCTGGCGCGCGGGCTCGGCGTGATCACGGCCTTCGACGCCCGGCACCCCCGGATGACCCTCAGCGACGTCGCCCGGCGCACCGGGCTCACCCGCGCCACCTCGCGCCGGTTCCTGCTCACGCTCGAGGAGCTGGGCTACGTCCGGACCGACGGGCGGCTCTTCGAGCTCACCCCCATGGTCCTCCAGCTCGGCTACTCCTACCTCTCCTCGCTGTCGCTGCCGGCCCTGGCCGCCCCGCACCTCGAGACGCTCTCGGCGCAGGTCGAGGAGTCCACGTCGGCCTCCGTGCTGGACGGCTCCGACATCGTCTACGTCGCCCGCGTCTCCACGCACCGGATCATGACCGTGGCGATCGCCGTGGGCACCCGGTTCCCCGCCCACGCCACCTCCATGGGCCGGGTCCTGCTCGCGGCGCTGGACCCCGAGCAGCTCGCGGGGTACTTCCGCACGGCGCGGCTCGAGCGCCTGACCGCGCACACCCTCACCGACCGCGCGGCCCTCGAGGCCGACCTGCGGCGGGTCCGCGCCCAGGGGTGGGCCCTCGTGGACCAGGAGCTCGAGGTCGGGCTGCGCTCGGTCGCCGCCCCCGTGACCGACGGCACCGGGCGCGTGGTCGCGGCCGTGAACGTCTCCATGCGCGTGGGCATGCCCGGTGCGAGCACCGGGGACCCGGTGGACGACGTCGTGCCGCCCCTGCTCGAGTGCGCCCGGCGGATCTCCGCCGACCTCGCGGCGACCGGGCGCTGACCGGGCGGCCCCGGGCCCGCGTTTTCCCGCCCCGCCGGGGGTCTGATAGGCTGTCGAGGAATTGAACGGTCATCCCTCGGCGCCCGCCGCCCCTGGAGGCCGAAGAAATCATGGCAGAACGGACTCGGTCCTCTGGTACGCGGTGTGTACCAAAATGCCATCCCTTTCGTCTGCCCAGCTACCTTCGGCGCGGCGACCGTGGTGCCCGCCCGCCGGGCCCACGTCAGGCGCCGCACCCGCACCAGGCCCCGTCCGGGAGCGGGGGAGCCGAACACCCAGCGGGCCGCTGACGCGACCCGTCCGATCAGGAGACACTGTGCCTACAATCCAGCAGCTGGTCCGCAAGGGCCGGACCCCGAAGGTCGTCAAGACCAAGGCGCCCGCACTCAAGGGCAGCCCCATGAAGCGCGGTGTGTGCACCCGCGTGTACACCACCACGCCCAAGAAGCCGAACTCCGCGCTGCGCAAGGTCGCCCGCGTGAAGCTCAACGGCGGCATCGAGGTCACGGCCTACATCCCCGGTGAGGGCCACAACCTCCAGGAGCACTCCATCGTGCTCGTCCGCGGCGGTCGCGTGAAGGACCTCCCCGGTGTCCGCTACAAGATCGTCCGCGGCGCGCTCGACACCCAGGGTGTCAAGGGCCGCCAGCAGGCCCGTTCCCGTTACGGCGCCAAGAAGGAGAAGAAGTAATGCCTCGTAAGGGTCCCGCTCCCAAGCGCCCGCTCGTCGTCGACCCGGTCTACAGCTCCCCGGTCGTCACGCAGCTGATCAACAAGGTCCTCCAGGACGGCAAGAAGTCCACCGCCGAGCGCATCGTCTACGGCGCCCTCGAGGGCGTCCGGGCGAAGTCCGGCGCCGACCCCGTCGCCACCCTCAAGAAGGCCCTGGAGAACGTCAAGCCGGCCCTCGAGGTGAAGTCCCGCCGCGTCGGCGGCGCCACCTACCAGGTGCCCGTCGAGGTCAAGCCGGGCCGCGCCCAGGCGCTGTCCCTGCGCTGGCTCGTCGGCTACTCGAAGATCCGTCGTGAGAACACCATGACCGAGCGTCTGCAGAACGAGATCCTGGACGCGTCCAACGGTCTCGGTGCCGCCGTGAAGCGCCGCGAGGACACCCACAAGATGGCGGAGTCCAACAAGGCCTTCGCCCACTACCGCTGGTAGAATCTTCCAGGCCTGTCGGCCCCACCCGGGCCGACAGGCCGCCGGCACCATCTCCGAAAGGGAATCACCGTGGCACTTGACGTGCTTACCGACCTCAAGAAGGTCCGCAACATCGGCATCATGGCGCACATCGATGCCGGCAAGACCACCACCACCGAACGCATCCTGTTCTACACCGGTATCTCCCACAAGCTCGGCGAGACCCACGATGGTGCCTCCACCATGGACTGGATGGCGCAGGAGCAGGAGCGCGGCATCACGATCACGTCCGCCGCGACGACCTGCTACTGGCACGACAACCAGATCAACATCATCGACACCCCCGGCCACGTGGACTTCACGGTCGAGGTCGAGCGCTCCCTGCGCGTGCTCGACGGCGCCGTGGCGGTCTTCGACGGCAAGGAGGGCGTCGAGCCCCAGTCGGAGACGGTCTGGCGCCAGGCCGACAAGTACGACGTCCCCCGCATCTGCTTCGTCAACAAGATGGACAAGCTGGGCGCCGACTTCTACTTCACCGTCGACACCATCATCAACCGCCTGGGCGCGAAGCCGCTCGTCATGCAGCTGCCGATCGGCGCCGAGTCCGAGTTCGTCGGCGTGGTCGACCTGCTGACCATGAAGGCCTTCGTCTGGCCGGGCGACTCCAAGGGCGACGTCTCCCTCGGCGCCAAGTACGAGATCGAGGAGATCCCCGCCGATCTGCAGGAGCGCGCCGAGGAGTACCGCAACCAGCTGGTGGAGTCCGTCGCCGAGGCCGACGACGAGCTCATGGAGAAGTACCTGGGCGGCGAGGAGCTCACCCTCGAGGAGCTCAAGGCCGGCATCCGGAAGCTCACCATCACCTCGCAGGCGTACCCCGTGCTCTGCGGCTCCGCGTTCAAGAACCGCGGCGTGCAGCCGATGCTCGACGCCGTCATCGACTTCCTGCCGTCCCCGCTGGACGTCCCGAACGTCGAGGGCCACGCCCTGAACAACGAGGAAGAGATCCTCTCCCGCCCGGTGGACTCCACCGCGCCGTTCTCCGCCCTGGCGTTCAAGGTGGCCTCCCACCCGTTCTACGGCCAGCTCACCTACATCCGCGTGTACTCCGGCAAGGCCGCCAACGGCGACCAGGTGCTCAACTCCACCAAGGGCAAGAAGGAGCGCATCGGCAAGCTGTTCCAGATGCACTCGAACAAGGAGAACCCGGTCGACACCATCCAGGCCGGCCACATCTACGCGGCCATCGGGCTCAAGGACACCACCACGGGCGACACCCTGTGCTCCGCTCAGGAGCCGATCGTGCTCGAGTCGATGACCTTCCCGGCCCCCGTGATCTCCGTGGCCATCGAGCCGAAGACCAAGGGCGACCAGGAGAAGCTCTCGGTCGCGATCCAGAAGCTCTCCGCCGAGGACCCCACGTTCACCGTGTCCCTCAACGAGGAGACCGGCCAGACCGAGATCGGCGGCATGGGCGAGCTCCACCTGGACATCCTGGTGGACCGCATGAAGCGCGAGTTCCGCGTCGAGGCGAACGTCGGCAAGCCGCAGGTGGCCTACCGCGAGACGATCAAGAAGGCCGTCGACAAGGTCGACTACACGCACAAGAAGCAGACCGGCGGCTCCGGCCAGTTCGCCAAGGTGCAGCTCGCGTTCGAGCCGATCCCGCTGGACGCCGAGGAGCTCTACGAGTTCGACAACAAGGTCACCGGCGGCCGCGTCCCGCGCGAGTACATCCCCTCCGTGGACGCCGGCATCCAGGACGCCATGCGTCTGGGCATCCTCGCCGGGTACCCGGTGGTGGGCGTCAAGGCCACGCTGCTCGACGGCGCCTACCACGACGTCGACTCCTCCGAGATGGCCTTCAAGATCGCCGGCTCCATGGTCTTCAAGGAGGGCGCCCGCCGGGCCCAGCCCGTCCTGCTCGAGCCGCTGATGGCCGTCGAGGTCCGCACGCCCGAGGAGTACATGGGCGAGGTCATCGGCGACCTGAACTCCCGCCGCGGCCAGATCCAGTCCATGGAGGACGTCACCGGCGTCAAGCTGGTCAAGGCGCTCGTTCCCCTGTCCGAGATGTTCGGCTACATCGGTGACCTCCGGTCCAAGACCCAGGGTCGCGCCGTGTACTCGATGCAGTTCGACAGCTACTCGGAGGTTCCCAAGGCCGTCGCCGAGGAGATCGTCCAGAAGAACCGCGGCGAGTAGGCACCACCCCTCGGCCCCGGCCGGGAATTTCATCAAACAAGTACAGCCAAAGTAGACTTGCAGAGGTTTCAGTGCTGCTGAGTGCCTCAAGATCCCCCCGACAACACGCGGTGGGGAAGTGCTGAGCAAGTTACGACAAAAAGTTCTAGGAGGAACAACCATGGCGAAGGCCAAGTTCGAGCGCACCAAGCCGCACGTCAACATCGGCACCATCGGCCACGTCGACCACGGCAAGACGACGCTCACCGCTGCCATCTCGAAGGTCCTGCACGACAAGTACCCGGACCTCAACGAGCAGCGCGACTTCGGCGCCATCGACTCCGCTCCGGAGGAGAAGCAGCGCGGCATCACCATCAACATCGCGCACATCGAGTACCAGACGGAGAAGCGTCACTACGCCCACGTGGACGCCCCGGGCCACGCCGACTACGTCAAGAACATGATCACCGGTGCGGCGCAGATGGACGGCGCCATCCTCGTGGTCGCCGCCACGGACGGCCCCATGGCCCAGACCCGCGAGCACGTGCTGCTCGCCCGCCAGGTGGGCGTGCCCTACCTGCTGGTGGCCCTGAACAAGTCCGACATGGTCGACGACGAGGAGCTCCTGGACCTCGTCGAGATGGAGGTGCGCGAGCTCCTCGCCGACCAGGGCTTCGACGGCGACAACGCCCCGGTCGTGCGCGTCTCGGCGCTGAAGGCCCTCGAGGGCGACCCCGAGTGGGTCGCCAAGGTCGAGGAGCTCATGGAGGCCGTGGACGAGAACGTGCCCGACCCCATCCGCGACATGGACAAGCCGTTCCTCATGCCGATCGAGGACGTCTTCACCATCACCGGCCGTGGCACCGTGGTGACCGGCCGTGCCGAGCGCGGCACGCTGCCGATCAACTCCGAGGTCGAGATCGTCGGCATCCGTCCGGTCCAGAAGACCACGGTCACCGGCATCGAGATGTTCCACAAGCAGATGGACGAGGCCATGGCGGGCGAGAACTGCGGCCTGCTGCTGCGCGGTCTCAAGCGTGACGACGTCGAGCGCGGCCAGGTCGTGTGCAAGCCGGGCTCCATCACCCCGCACACCGACTTCGAGGCGAACGTCTACATCCTCTCCAAGGAGGAGGGCGGCCGCCACAACCCGTTCTACTCCAACTACCGTCCGCAGTTCTACTTCCGGACCACCGACGTCACCGGCGTCATCACGCTGCCCGAGGGCACCGAGATGGTCATGCCGGGCGACAACACCGAGATGACGGTCGCGCTGATCCAGCCGATCGCCATGGAGGAGGGCCTCGGCTTCGCCATCCGTGAGGGTGGCCGCACCGTGGGCTCCGGTCGCGTCACCAAGATCAACAAGTAGTCCCCGGACTGCTCGATCTGCGCGGAACCCCCCGCCGCTCACGTGAGCGACGGGGGGTTCCGCGCGTTCCGGGTCCGGCGCGGCCGGGCTCGGCCGGGCTCAGCCGGTGAGCTGGTGCAGGCACAGGACGTTGCCCTCGGAGTCGGTGAACCACGCCGCCCTCATCCCGTCGGCGGTGGCGACGTGGTCCACGGTCTGCAGGCCGGGCAGGTCGTAGTCCTCGAAGTTCACGCCCCGGCCCTCGAGCTCCCGCACGGCGGCCTCGACGTCGGCGACCTCGAAGCTGGCCTGCGTCAGCTCGGATGCCGGCGCGTCGGGGCGCAGGAGCAACTGGAGGCCGGTGTGCCCGTCCTCGCTGAACAGGACGCTGTCGGGCTCCAGCTCGGGGCCGGGGGTGAGACCCAGCGTCTCCTGGTAGAACTGCCTGGCGCGGTCCAACTCCCGCACGGGAACGATCGCCACCAGCCTCGCGGTGGACAGCATGGGACCCATCTCCTCTGGACGTCGGGGTGCGGACGCGGCCAGGATACGACCGCGCGCGCCGGCGGTGGTTGCGGAAGGCTCACGGTTCCGGCACGGTTCCGTACAACGGTGGCCGCGGAGGCCGCCACCGTGCGTTTGCACCGGTCTGCCATCTCTGGCAGGATGGAGGACGTTGTTCAAGCGCCGACGCGTGCTCTCAACGGTTCGAACCGGCAGACCCCAGGACACCATCGGGTTCCGAAGCAGAACCGTGGGCCAGCAGCTCGTGGAAGCTGCCACGCACGGACCACATACAGCCCGCCCCGAGGAACGAATCCGGTGCGCCCTCGTGTTCTGCACGAGGCGACACGCCCGAGTTCGGGGGTCGGAGCTCCAGCAGGGTGAGGAACCCGGATTCTTCCGGATTCAGTCTGCGTGGAGGGGCGCCCGCCCAGGCGGCGCCATGCACAAGGAGTCCCCAGGCTCCGTCACAGGGAAGTACGTTCAAGAAAGAGAGTCACGACGCCATGGCGGGACAGAAAATCCGCATCCGGCTGAAGTCTTATGACCACGAGGTCATCGACGTCTCGGCCCGGAAGATCGTTGAGACGGTGACGCGCGCAGGCGCCACGGTGGTCGGCCCCGTGCCGCTGCCCACGGAGAAGAACGTGTACTGCGTCATCCGCTCGCCGCACAAGTACAAGGACAGCCGTGAGCACTTCGAGATGCGCACGCACAAGCGGCTGATCGACATCATCGACCCCACGCCGAAGGCCGTCGACTCGCTCATGCGCCTCGACCTGCCGGCTGACGTGAACATCGAAATCAAGCTGTAAAGAGGATCGCATCCCAATGACTACCACTTTCGAACGCCAGGTGAAGGGCCTGCTGGGCACGAAGCTCGGCATGACCCAGGTCTGGGACGAGAACGGGAAGTTCGTGCCGGTGACCGTCGTCAAGGCGGACTCCAACGTCGTCACCCAGCTGCGCAACCAGGACCGGGACGGCTACTCGGCCGTGCAGATCGGGTTCGGTGCGATCGACCCCCGCAAGGTCACCCAGCCGCTGGCCGGCCACTTCGAGAAGGCCGGCGTGACGCCGCGCCGCCACGTCGTGGAGCTGCGCACCGCTGACGCCGACACCTACGAGCTGGGCCAGGAGCTCTCCGTCGAGCTCTTCGAGGCCGGCCAGAAGGTCGACGTCATCGGCAAGACCAAGGGCAAGGGCACGGCCGGTGTCATGAAGCGCCACGGCTTCTCCGGCGTCGGCGCCTCCCACGGTGCCCACAAGAACCACCGCAAGCCGGGATCCATCGGCGGCGCGTCCTATCCCGCTCGCGTGTTCAAGGGCATGCGCATGGCGGGCCGCATGGGCGCCGTCCGTCACACGACGCAGAACCTCACCGTTCACGCCGTGGACGCCGAGAACTCCCTGCTGCTCATCAAGGGTGCCCTGCCGGGCCCCAAGGGTTCGGTCGTCCTCGTCCGCACCGCAGTGAAGGGAGCCTGATCAGACCATGGCAACTCAGACCGTCAACGTCGAACTGCCCGCCGAGATCTTCGACGTCCAGACCAACGTGCCCCTGCTGCACCAGGTCGTCGTCGCTCAGCTGGCCGCGGCCCGCCAGGGCACGCACAAGACCAAGAACCGCGCCGAGGTCTCCGGAGCCGGCCGTAAGCCCTTCAAGCAGAAGGGCACCGGCCGCGCGCGCCAGGGCTCGATCCGCGCCCCGCACATGACCGGTGGCGGCGTGGTGCACGGGCCGACCCCGCGCGACTACAGCCAGCGCACCCCCAAGAAGATGAAGGCCGCCGCCCTGCGCGGAGCCCTCTCGGACCGGGCGCGCAACAACCGCATCCACGTCGTGGAGGCCGTCGTCGAGGGCACCGTCCCCAACACGAAGGCCGCCCAGTCGACGCTGCGGGGGCTCTCGGACCGCAAGAACCTGCTGGTCGTCCTGCACCGCTCGGACGACGTGTCCGCGCTGTCGGTGCGCAACCTCGCCGACGTCCACACCGTCTACGCCGACCAGCTCAACACCTACGACGTGCTGGTCTCCGACGACGTGGTCTTCACGAAGGACGCGTTCGAGTCCTTCGTGGCGGCCGCGAGCAAGAAGAAGCAGGAGGACGCCAAGTGAGCGCGACCACCATCAAGGATCCCCGGGACGTCATCATCGCGCCGGTCGTCTCGGAGAAGTCCTACGGGCTCATCGACGAGGGCCGCTACACGTTCTTCGTGGCGGCCGACTCGAACAAGACGCAGATCAAGTACGCCGTGGAGCAGATCTTCGGCGTCAAGGTCGAGTCCGTGAACACCATCAACCGTGCCGGGAAGCGGAAGCGCACGCGCTTCGGCTGGGGTCAGCGCAAGGGCACCAAGCGTGCCGTTGTGACCCTGAAGGAAGGCACCATCGACATCTTCGGCGGTCCGCTCGCCTGAGCGGAGACCACTTTAACGAGGAACTGACACATGGCTATCCGTAAGCACAAGCCGACAACCCCGGGCCGTCGCGGCTCCTCCGTTGCCGACTTCGCAGAAATCACGCGCACGACCCCCGAGAAGTCGCTGGTCCGGCCGCTGCCCAAGAAGGGCGGCCGGAACAACACCGGCCGCATCACCACCCGGCACAAGGGTGGCGGGCACAAGCGCCAGTACCGCGTCATCGACTTCCGTCGCCACGACAAGGACGGCGTCGACGCCAAGGTCGCGCACATCGAGTACGACCCGAACCGCACCGCGCGCATCGCGCTGCTGCACTTCGTGGACGGCTCCAAGCGCTACATCATCGCGCCGAACCGCCTCTCCCAGGGCGACGTCGTCGAGTCGGGCCCCGGCGCCGACATCAAGCCCGGCAACAACCTGCCGTTGCGCAACATCCCCGTCGGCACCGTGATCCACGCCGTCGAGCTCCGTCCGGGCGGCGGCGCCAAGCTTGCCCGCTCGGCCGGCGCGTCGGTGCAGCTCGTGGCCAAGGAGGGCAAGTACGGCCAGCTCCGTCTGCCCTCCGGCGAGATCCGCAACGTCGACGTGCGCTGCCGCGCCACGGTCGGCGAGGTCGGCAACGCCGAGCAGTCGAACATCAACTGGGGCAAGGCCGGCCGCAACCGCTGGAAGGGCGTCCGCCCGACCGTCCGCGGTGTGGTCATGAACCCCGTCGACCACCCGCACGGTGGTGGCGAGGGCAAGACCTCCGGAGGCCGTCACCCGGTCAACCCGAACGGCAAGCCCGAGGGCCGCACCCGCCGCCCCAACAAGGAGAGCGACAAGCTCATCGTCCGCCGTCGTCGCACCGGCAAGAACAAGCGCTAAGGAGCCTGACACATGCCACGCAGCCTGAAGAAGGGCCCTTTCGTCGATCAGCACCTGTACCTGAAGGTCGCCAGGGAGAACGACAAGGGCACCAAGAACGTCATCAAGACGTGGTCCCGCCGCTCGATGATCGTCCCCGACATGCTCGGACACACGATCGCCGTGCACGACGGACGCAAGCACATCCCCGTGTTCATCACCGAGTCGATGGTCGGGCACAAGCTCGGCGAGTTCGCCCCCACGCGGACCTTCCGCGGCCATGTGAAGGACGACAAGAAGGGCAAGCGCCGCTGATCCTCCGGGATCCCGCAGCGTGAGCACTTCGAGAAGACGAGAGAAGGAAAGCAATGGAAGCCAAGGCATCTGCGCGCTACATCCGCGTGACGCCTATGAAGGCCCGGCGCGTCGTCAACCTGATTCGTGGCCAACAGGCGAATGAGGCTCTGGCGATTCTGAAGTTCGCCCCCCAGGGTGCTTCGGAACCGGTGTTCAAGGTCCTCCAGTCGGCGGTCGCCAACGCGCGCCAGCTGGCGGACCGCGACGGTCTGCCGTTCAAGGAGGAGGCGCTCGTGGTGAGCGAGGCCTTCGTCGACGAGGGCCCGACCATGAAGCGGTTCCGGCCGCGCGCCCAGGGCCGCGCCTACCGCATCAACAAGCGCACGAGCCACATCACCGTGATCGTGGCGAGCCCTGACAGCGAGGAGGTCCGCTAAGTGGGACAGAAGATCAACCCGCACGGGTTCCGGCTGGGCATCACCACCGACCACGTGTCGCACTGGTACGCGGACTCCACCAAGGAGGGCCAGCGCTACAAGGACTACGTCCGTGAGGACATCAAGATCCGCAAGCTCATGTCCACGGGCATGGAGCGGGCCGGCATCTCCAAGGTCGAGATCGAGCGGACCCGGGACCGCGTGCGCGTGGACATCCACACCGCCCGCCCCGGCATCGTCATCGGCCGCCGCGGCGCCGAGGCCGACCGCATCCGCGGCGAGCTCGAGAAGCTCACCGGCAAGCAGATCCAGCTGAACATCCTCGAGGTCAAGAACCCCGAGGTGGACGCCCAGCTGGTGGCGCAGGGCGTCGCCGAGCAGCTCGCCTCCCGCGTGGCCTTCCGCCGCGCCATGAAGAAGGCCATCCAGTCGGCGCAGCGCGCCGGCGCGAAGGGCATCCGCATCCAGTGCGCCGGCCGCCTCGGCGGCGCCGAGATGAGCCGCTCGGAGTTCTACCGCGAAGGCCGTGTGCCCCTGCACACCCTGCGCGCGAACATCGACTACGGGTTCTTCGAGGCCAAGACCACCTTCGGCCGCATCGGCGTGAAGGTCTGGATCTACAAGGGCGACCTGACCGCGAAGGAACTGGCGGCGCAGCAGGCCGCGGCTCCCTCTCGCGGCCGCGGCGGCGACCGTGATCGCCGCGGCGGTCCGGGCGAGCGTCGCGGAGGCGGCGGCGGCGACCGTCGTCGTCCCGACCGTAACGACCGTGGCGGACGCCGTGAGCGCACCGACTCCGCCGCCTCCCCGGCTCCGGCCGCGGGAGCGACCAACGCAGAGGGTGGTAAGTAGATGCTCATCCCACGTCGTGTGAAGTTCCGCAAGCAGCACCACCCGAAGCGTTCGGGCGCCGCCAAGGGCGGCACCACCGTCGCCTTCGGCGAGTGGGGGATCCAGGCGCTCACGCCGGCCTACGTGACGAACCGTCAGATCGAGGCCGCGCGTATCGCCATGACCCGCCACATCAAGCGTGGCGGCAAGGTCTGGATCAACATCTACCCGGACCGCCCCCTGACCAAGAAGCCCGCCGAGACCCGCATGGGTTCCGGCAAGGGCTCCCCCGAATGGTGGGTCGCCAACGTCAAGCCCGGGCGCGTGATGTTCGAGCTCTCCGGTGTCTCCGAAGAGGTCGCCCGCGAGGCCCTGCGCCTGGCGATCCACAAGCTCCCGATGAAGGCACGCATCGTGCGTCGCGAAGGTGGTGAATGAGAATGGCTGTTGGATCCAAGGATCTGAGCATGGAGAACCTCGCGGCCCTCGACAAGGACTCTCTGAGTGAGGCGCTGCGCAAGGCCAAGGAGGAGCTGTTCAACCTCCGCTTCCAGTCCGCAACCGGTCAGCTCGAAAACAACGGCCGCCTCAAGGCCGTCAAGCGCGACATCGCGCGCATCTACACGGTGCTGCGCGAGCGCGAGCTCGGCATCCGGCCCGAGGCCGGCGCCGCCGAGAACACCGCCGAGAACACCTCCGAGGAGGACGCCAAGTGACCGAGCAGATCAACAACGGGGCCGAGCAGGCCGCCGAGCGCGGTGACCGCAAGAGCCGCCGCGGCTACGTGGTCTCCGACAAGATGGACAAGACCGTCGTCGTCCAGCTGCAGGACAACGTCAAGCACTCGCTGTACGGCAAGGTCATGCGCCGTTCCTCGAAGGTCAAGGCCCACGACGAGCAGAACTCCGCCGGTGTCGGCGACCTCGTCCTGATCTCCGAGACCCGCCCGCTGTCCGCCACCAAGCGGTGGCGGATCGTGGAGATCCTCGAGAAGGCCAAGTGACCCGAGCTCGCTAGAGCCGGCCACGGCCGCGAGAGGGACGGGCCGTCGCCCGTTCACCGCCCCGCACGGACGGCCTCCCGCCTGTGCTAGGCTGGTGAGCTTGTATGGGCCAATTTGTCTGCCCGTACGACCCACAGCTCTTCGTGCCAGCGCATAATGACCGCGTGCAGGGCGCCCCTGTGCCACCTGGTGGCGGGTTCAGATGCTCCTGGCATGGAGGGCTGGCCCGGTCCGGCGTGCGACGCCGGGGGAGGGCACATCATCCGACAAGCTGTTCCGCAAGGCCCGCACCGTGCTCTCGATCGGTGTTGGAACCGGCGTGACGACAGGAGTAATCAGTGATTCAGCAGGAGTCGCGACTGAAGGTCGCCGACAACACGGGTGCGAAGGAAATCCTCACCATCCGTGTTCTCGGTGGATCCGGACGTCGCTACGCAGGCATCGGCGACATCATCGTCGCCACCGTCAAGGACGCGATCCCGGGCGGGAACGTGAAGAAGGGCGATGTGGTCAAGGCCGTCATCGTCCGCACCAAGAAGGAGCGCCGTCGGTCCGACGGCTCCTACATCAAGTTCGACGAGAACGCCGCAGTGATCCTGAAGAACGACGGTGACCCCCGTGGTACCCGCATCTTCGGCCCCGTGGGCCGTGAGCTGCGCGACAAGAAGTTCATGAAGATCATCTCGCTGGCCCCGGAGGTGCTCTGACCATGGCGAAGTTCAAGATCAAGACCGGCGACCTGGTGCAGGTCGTCTCCGGCAGCAAGGACAACAAGGGCAAGCAGGGCAAGGTCCTGCGCGTGATCCCCGAGTCCTCCCGCGTGGTCGTGGAGGGCATCAACGTGATCACCCGCCACCGCAAGGCCTCCATGCAGGGCGAGGCCGGCGGCATCGACAAGGTCGAGGCCCCGATCCACGTGTCCAACGTGGCGCTCGTGGACCCGGAGACCAACAAGCCGACCCGCGTCGGCTACCGCACCGAGACCGTGGAGCGCGACGGACGCCAGAAGACCGTCCGCGTCCGCGTCTCCAAGAGCACCGGCAAGGACCTGTGATGACCGAAACCACCGAGATCAGCGTGTCCCCGCGCTTCAAGGACAAGTACCAGGAGACCGTCGTCCCCGCGCTGCAGGAGCAGTTCGGCTACGGCAACGTCATGGAGATCCCGCGCGTCGTCAAGGTCGTCGTGAACATGGGTGTCGGCGACGCCGCGAAGGACTCGAAGCTCATCGACGGCGCCGTCCGCGACCTCACCGCCATCACGGGCCAGAAGCCGCTCGTGACCCGTGCGAAGAAGTCCATCGCGCAGTTCAAGCTCCGCGAGGGCATGCCGATCGGCGCGCACACCACGCTGCGCGGAGACCGCATGTGGGAGTTCCTCGACCGCCTGGTGACCCTGGCCCTGCCGCGCATCCGCGACTTCCGCGGTCTGTCCGACCGCCAGTTCGACGGCAACGGCAACTACACCTTCGGCCTCACCGAGCAGTCCATGTTCCACGAGATCGACCAGGACCGCATCGACCGGGTCCGCGGCATGGACATCACGGTGGTCACCACCGCGAAGACCGACGACGAGGGTCGCGCGCTGCTGAAGGCGCTCGGCTTCCCCTTCAAGACCAACTAATCTCGCTACGTTCCAGGTCCGGCCGGGCGCCCATCGGCGCCGCCAGGTGCGGAAACCGGGACGAGGAAGGGCACGTGCCCCCAAAATGACAATGACAGATCCTGTCGCGGACATGCTGACGCGTCTGCGCAACGCCAACTCCGCCTACCACGACTCCGTGAGCATGCCGTACTCGAAGCTCAAGGCTCGCGTCGCGGACATCCTCAAGGCCGAGGGCTACATCGCGGACTACAAGGAGGAGGCGGCCGAGGTCGGCAAGACCCTCACGCTCTCCCTGAAGTTCGGCCCCAACCGGGAGCGCTCCATCGCGGGCGTCCGGCGCATCTCCAAGCCGGGCCTGCGCGTGTACGCCAAGTCCACCAACCTCCCCAAGGTCCTGGGCGGCCTGGGCATCGCCATCCTGTCCACCTCTTCCGGGCTGCTGACCGACAAGCAGGCCGCGAAGAAGGGCGTGGGCGGCGAAGTCCTCGCGTTCGTCTGGTAACCCGGAACAGAAAGGAAGAGAACATGTCACGTATCGGACGTCTCCCCATCTCTGTGCCGGCCGGTGTGGAGATCAAGGTCGACGGCAACGTCGTCTCCGTCAAGGGCGCCAAGGGCGAGCTGCAGCACACCGTTGCCAGCCCGATCACCGTCGCGCTCGAGGACAGCACCCTCACCGTCACCCGACCCGACGACGAGCGCGAGTCCCGCTCGCTGCACGGCCTCACCCGCACCCTGATCGCCAACATGATCCAGGGCGTCACCCAGGGCTACTCCAAGGGCATCGAGATCGTGGGCACCGGTTACCGCGTGCAGGCCAAGGGCCAGGACCTCGAGTTCGCCCTCGGCTACAGCCACCCGATCACCTTCAAGGCCCCGGAGGGCATCTCGTTCGCCGTCGAGGGCGTCAACAAGCTCTCGGTCAACGGCATCGACAAGCAGCAGGTCGGCGAGGTCGCCGCGAAGATCCGCAAACTCCGCGCCCCCGAGCCCTACAAGGGCAAGGGCGTGCGGTACGCCGGCGAGCAGATCCGCCGCAAGGCCGGAAAGGCTGGTAAGTAATCATGGCTCTGAAGATCAAGGGCAAGTCCAAGGCCGCCGCCCGCAGCCGCCGCCACGTCCGGGTGCGCAAGCACCTGGCCGGCACGGCCGCGCGCCCGCGCCTGGTCGTCAACCGCTCGGCCCGTCACATGTTCGTCCAGGTCGTCGACGACACCCAGGGTGTCACCGTCGCCTCGGCGTCCACCATGGAGGCCGACCTGCGCGGCGCCGACGCGGACAAGACCGCGAAGGCCAAGCGCGTGGGCGAGCTCGTGGCCGAGCGTGCCAAGGCCGCCGGTGTCGAGGCCGTCGTGTTCGACCGCGGCGGCAACAAGTACCACGGTCGCGTGGCGGCTGTCGCCGACGGCGCCCGCGAAGGAGGTCTGGCACTGTGAGCGAGCAGAACAACGAGAAGGAAACCCAGGTGACCGAAGCGAGCACTGCCTCCACGGAGGCGACCGGGGCCCAGCAGACCACCGAGCCCAACCGCTCCCAGGACTCCCGCGGTGACCGCGGGGGCCGCGGCGAGCGCGGGGGCC
>NZ_JBISWK010000014.1:0-3082 GCF_044462205.1 Kocuria rhizosphaericola
GCCCGACGACTCGATGTACAACACCCTGCGCACCGCGGTGGGCCGCGGTGTGGAGGTGGACCTGTACATGGGCGAGACCTCCAACCACGCCCTGACCCACCACGCCCAGCGGTCCTTCTACGAGATGCTCATCCGCGACGGGATCCGCATCTTCCTGTACCAGGCTCCCTGGGTGCTGCACTCGAAGTTCGTGCTCATCGACGACGATGCCGCGGTGGTCGGGTCCTCCAACATGGACATCCGCTCCTTCGTGCTCGACCACGAGGTCAACCTCATGGTCGTCGACCGGGACTTCGTGGGCCGGCTGGACGAGATCGTGGCCGGCTACCGGGAGCACAGCCACGAACTGGAGCTGGCGGACTGGCTGGCGAGGCCCTGGTACCAGAAGTACCTCGACAACACCGCCCGCCTCACCTCGGCCCTGCAGTGATCCACGGGACGCCCCGTGGGCGGGGCATCGAGGGGTTGACAAGGCGGTACCCACCTGGCGTCCAGGACTTCGTTATGCCTGTGTGACTAATTTCAGGGATACGAAGGAGGCTGAGCTCCTAGGGTGGGAAAGTCAGTAGCGAACGATTTCAATCGAATGGAGAACATCATGGTGATCAGCTCGAAGAAGAAAATGTTTGCTCTGCCGGCCGCAGCTGCTTTCGCATCGGCGCTGATGGTCGGGTGTGCTGAGGAGACCCCGGTGCAGGAGGCCCAGGAGGGCGACGCCTCGGCGACGGCGGCGATCCTCAACGAGACCGTCACGATGCAGAACGAGGTCACCGAGATCGTGGGCCCGAACCTCTTCACCGTCGGTGAGGACGACACCCCCGTCGTGGGGGGCGACGCCGCCGCCCAGGACCTCCAGGACGGGGACATGGTCCAGGTCACCGGCACCGTCCGCCAGATCGTGGAGACCGACA
Organism: Kocuria rhizosphaericola; assembly: GCF_044462205.1. NCBI lineage: Bacteria > Bacillati > Actinomycetota > Actinomycetes > Micrococcales > Micrococcaceae > Kocuria > Kocuria rhizosphaericola. Next base: position 912 of record NZ_JBISWK010000014.1, read on the forward strand.
TCGAGACCGAGTGGGGAGTGGACTTCAACGACGACGAGACCTCCTACCTCATCGAGCGCGAACTCGACCTCGGCGTGGTCGCCGACGATATCCAGGTCATCGAGGACAACTGATATGTAGGGGATTCCTGTCAAGAGGGCAGGGGTGAGTCGCCGTCCGGAGTGATCCGGGCGGCGCCTCTTGTGGTCCGTCTCGGCGCTGGTCGGGCAAGCGTGTCGGTGGCGACGCGCGGTCAGACTGATATTCGCGGGTCGGGTACCGCAGGACGGTGTGCGGCTGGAGCGGACCGCGTGTCTAGAGTCGAGCGTCGCACCGCAGCCAAGCACGCCAGGGGGCTGCTCATAGTTGTATCGCGGATCGCTCGACGCGCTGCCTGCGGGTCAGCGTCGAGGGACCAGCTTCAAGGCCGGCGGCTCAGTCCTCCATCACCGCCAGGGACCAGCACCACCCGGCCAGCTCGCGGGCGATGGCCACGTTGGCGATGGTGGGGCGCTTCTTGCGCTCGGGCATCCGCACCCAGCGCTCGTGCAACCGGCGGTTGCCCGCGTCCCCGCGGGTCCGGGCCGCGGCCGGGGCGTTCTCCCAGCGGGCACGCATGGTCGCCCCGGGCCGGTAGGCGGGGCGGTGGTGCCAGGCGGCCTCGACCAGCAGCCGGCGGGCGTGGGTGTTGCCGGTCTTGGTGATCGGCCCCTGTGCTCCGTTCGCCCCGGAGGAGTGCTCGGAGGGCACCAGCCCGACGAAGGAACCGATCGTGGAGCCGGTGAAACGGTGCCAGTCGCCGATCTCCACGGCCAGTCCGAACCCGGTCAGGGTGGATATCCCGCGCAGACAGCACAACCGGTGCACCACCGGGGTGAACTGGCTGTCGTTGGCCATCGTCGTGATCGCCCGATCGAGCCGGTCGCGGCCGGCCAGGGTGGCCAGTACGGGCTCGTGCTCGGCGTCGAAGGCCATCCGGGTGGCCGGGGACTCCAGGTGCTGGCGGGCCAGCCACGCATGGTGGGCACCGGTCCAGGCGGCCCCGCCGGTGTAGACGATGCCGTGGCGCAGCAGCAGCTTTTCAGACCCGGTGGCGGGCCCGCATCAGGTCCCCGCGGCAGTCCTCCCGGCCCCGCACCAGATCCCGGGCGGCCTCCTGTTCCACGGATGGCACGACCACGCCCGTGATCTCGTCCAGGCGCAGCAGCCGCACCAGGTGCACCGCATCCCGGGCGTCGGTTTTCACCCGGTCCCCGGAAGGGCGTTGCAGCTTCGACGGGGCCGCGACCACGCACCGGATCCCCTCAGCGGTGAGGGTCCGGGTCAGTCCGAAGCCGGTCGGGCCGGCCTCGTAGGTCACCGCCACCGGCCCGGGCAGGTCCCGGATCCAGGAGCGGATGTGGCCGTGATCAGGGGTCAGTCTCGCCTGGACGAGCTCACCGGTCACACCGTCGATCGCCGCTGCCGCGACCGATCGTGCGTGCACATCGAGCCCTACGCTCGTACGCTCTGTAAACACCGGGGCCTCCCACACATGTCGGACAGGCCGAGCAGGCGGCCCCTGCTCGGTAACCCACGAATCTGTGTGAGCGAGGCCCCAGCCCGCAACCCCCGAGTGCCCGGGCGGTCACTACCTATCGTCTAGACCCTGGCCCCAGGACGAGTGGAACCCTTCCCACCGCTGCGGCGGGAAGGGTTCCACTCGCCGGGGATCCTGCCCTGCACCGGCCGCGGGCCGGACAGAGGGTCACTGCCGAGCGGGACTTCCTTGTCGTGGGCGGTCACGTGAAGCGGGGACCTACTCGACGACGGTGACGGTGGCCTCGGTGAGGTAGGGCTCGGATTCGCGGTTGACGAGGTAGTTGGCGGTCTCCTCGTCGGTGAGGCGCATCAGCCGGTCACGGTCGCCGGGTTCGCTGAACAGGTCGCCGGCGGCCACGGTGCCGGTGGCCTCGACCTCGTCGCCGGGGCGCAGATCGGCGGGCATCTCGCTCACGAACACCACCGTCTGCTCATCGCCCATGGTCAGGAACTCCTCCCCGTAGATGCCTTCCACGTCGTTGGTGAGGGTGATCTGCTGGCCGACCAGTTCCTCGGTGGAGACCCCGGACTGGTCCAGCTGGGTCAGCCGGGTCTCGTCCTGGCAGCCGGTCAGCAGCAGCGCCCCGGTCAGGCCGGCCACGGCAAGGGTC
>NZ_JBISWK010000015.1:0-75039 GCF_044462205.1 Kocuria rhizosphaericola
GAGGTGAGGCGGGCGGTGTTGTCGAGGTACTTCTGGTACCAGGGCCTCGCCAGCCAGTCCGCCAGCTCCAGTTCGTGGCTGTGCTCCCGGTAGCCGGCCACGATCTCGTCCAGCCGGCCCACGAAGTCCCGGTCGACGACCATGAGGTTGACCTCGTGGTCGAGCACGAAGGAGCGGATGTCCATGTTGGAGGACCCGACCACCGCGGCATCGTCGTCGATGAGCACGAACTTCGAGTGCAGCACCCAGGGAGCCTGGTACAGGAAGATGCGGATCCCGTCGCGGATGAGCATCTCGTAGAAGGACCGCTGGGCGTGGTGGGTCAGGGCGTGGTTGGAGGTCTCGCCCATGTACAGGTCCACCTCCACACCGCGGCCCACCGCGGTGCGCAGGGTGTTGTACATCGAGTCGTCGGGCTGCTGCTGCTGACCCTCACCCACACCGTCCAGGCCAAGAGCTCCCCCGGCTCCGACTGATCCTGGCCGCTCCCACGGGCGTCATCGTCCGGTTGCCGGCCAGCCGGTCACGGCACGGTCACGAGGAGAGGTCGACCCACCCCTGGGCGGCATCTTGAGAGTCTCCCCGCCTCGTTGCGCTGAGGGGCAGGGAACAGCCGGTGCGCACACCACTGGAATCCGTTGACAGCCCAGTTGCAGTAGGTTCGCCATGCCACCGTCCCGATGCCCGCAGGGGCCACAGTCCCTGGGATGCTGGAGCGATGAACGCGCAACAGGCCTCAGCGGTGCCTGTCCCCTCCTCGGTCCACGGCGTCACGGTCCCAGGCGGCCTGGGCCCCGCCACGCACGTCGTCGTCCTTCCCGGAGGCGGGTACGCCGGACACGCGGACCATGAGGCGGAGCCCATCGCCGAATGGCTCAACCTGCTCGGCCTCTCGGCGAGTGTGCTCCGCTATCCGGTGCGCACCGCACACCCTGCTCCGCTGGAAGCGGTACGGGCTGAGATCCGCCGGCTCAGGACGAGCGGTGCTGAACGGATCGTCCTGCTGGGATCGTCCGCAGGTGGACACCTGGCCGGCCATGCCGCCCTGACCACGTCGTCACCGGACCCCGAGCGCGTGGACGCGGTGATCCTCTGCTATCCGGTGGTGTCCATGGAACTCGACACCCATCAGGGCACCCAGCGGGAACTGCTGGGCACCGCCCCCCACGCCGAGGCACGGGCGGCAACATCCCTGGACCGTCTGGTGACCGCGGCCGCGCCGCCGTTCTTCATCTGGCACACCGCCGACGACCCTTCGGTGCCGGTCCAGCACTCGTATCTCTTGGCCCAGGCACTGGCACGCGCCGGCGTGCCCCACGCCCTCCACGTCTTTCCTTCCGGAGCGCACGGCCTCGGGCTGGCCGAGGGCACCGGAGAGCCTGAAGCCTGGCCGACGCTCTGCGCATCGTGGTTGTCCGCACTGGGATGGCTCGAAGGACCCGCGACACGCCGGTCGGCGGGCACATGATCGCGTGGCGTCCCGGGCTCAGTCCCGCCGGAGGTCCGGCCGTTGTGCACCCATCCGTGCCGCGGCGTGGGCTGCGCGGCACGGACGGGCGGCGGGATCTGGTCACGCGGCCAGCAATGACGCCTCCGGGGTGCGATGCCGGGCGGAGCGGGCTTGTCCCACGAAGGCGGAGAACAGTCTCCGTCGATCTGCCCCCGAACCATGGGAGTCCTCCGGGTGCCACTGCACTCCGATGGCCCACGTGCGGTCGCGGTGTTCCGTCGCCTCGACCATGCCGTCCTCGGCCACAGCGGTGACGCGCAGATCGGGGGCCACGACGCCCACTGCTTGGTGGTGGTCGGACCGGACGGTGAGTCGCCGGGCGCCGAAGACGCCCGCCAGCATGCTCTCCGGTTCCAGGGTGACCTCCTCCTCCACGCACACCCCGTGGCCGGGTTCGCCCCGGTGCCGGTGCCAGGTGTCGAGGTGGGCGATGAGGGTCCCGCCGCAGGCCACGTTGAGCAGGTGGGATCCCCGGCCGACGGCCAGCAGCGGGACGTCGCGGCCCAGGCTCTGGTCGATGAGCTGCAGGGTGTAGAGGTCAGCGCGTCGGTCCACGCCGTACGCGTGCGGCACGGGGCCCTTCGCGCCGTAGAGAGCGGCGTCGACGTCCCCGCCTCCGAGTATCAGCACCCCGTCCGCGGCCGCGGTGACAGCGGGATCGGGCAGCTGCCGAGCACTCGAGTCGACCAGGACCGGGCGGGCTCCGGCGTTGACCAGTGCCTGCAGGGCGCTGCGGGTGAGGCGGCGCATCAGGTCCCGGGTGTGCGGAGTGAGACCGGGGAAGTTCAGCGAGACCACGACGGCCACGGTGGGCGCTGCGGCCCGCAGGCTCCACAGCCCGACGGGAGTCACCTCGTGCTCATTAAGACGAACAGTCTGGCGGTTCATGCGATCATCTCCTGTTCGATCGTGAGGTCTTGGTTCTGGGCTGAAGGATGGTCGTCCTCGCCTCGGCACCTCCGAGGAATTCAGGTGCCGGCGGTGATGCAGATCACTCTGCCCCAGAACGGAAGGTCCAGTCCGGGGTTCACCGGAAGAAGATTCCTGAATATTCACGGACACCGAAAATCGGCCCGCGCAGCCGTGCGCCGCGGACATGGCCGGGGACCCGAACCTCCGTGCGCCCGGTCTCAGTGCCTGGAAGGCACGATCCGTTGTCACACTGTTCAATGAACTTCCATGATTATTGGCCACGCGCCTACCCTGGGTCCTGAGCATCGGGCCCAGTCGGCCCGGCAATACGGCCCAGCCCCAGGCCACCGCTCTGCATCTGCGCACAGGAAGAAGTCATCATCCCCCCTGCCTCCGAGGCTCTGGCCGTCGAGCTGCATCCCCACTCCCCCACCCACTGGCTCGCCACCTACTACCCCATGAACGAGACGCCCGCGGGACGCTGGGCCGAAGTCACCTGGCCCCTGCACCGGTTGTGGATACCCCTCGCCTCCGATCCCCTGGAAACGGCCCAGTGGCTGGAGGTGCGCAGCGCCGATCCGGAGCACCCCTGCTACGCCCGCCACCGCGCGTGGGCGACCCGGCTCGCCGCCGGTTACACAGCAGCGCTGGCCGCCTACGACGCGGAGACCACCGAGAAACCGCTCTCACTCCACGAGGCGCTGCAGCGCCGGGACGTCACGGTGGTCGTACCGGCCGGACAGTTGTCGGAGTGGGTGCTCGACGACCTCGAGGACGAGACCTCGGACGTCCGCCGCTGACCGGGTGCAGGCACCGGCGCATCCACGGAACTGACTTGGAGGTTTCGCCGCACGATCGCGATGTGCCCCCCTGATCGGCGCGTGACCGCAGCGCCTCGACCCACCGGGCACACAAGGATCCCGGTACGGCACCATCCACCGTGGAGCAGTGCGTCCCGGAGCCGCCCGGGACCACACCGGTCCCCCACCGTCGTGAGGTACACTCTGGTCCTTCCGTGCAGAACCACCCCTGCACAGCAACACCCCGTTCCAGGAGGACGCACCACATCATGGCCACCGATTACGACGCTCCGCGCACCCGGCCCGAGGACGAGCCGGCCAACGAGTCCCTGGAAGCGATCCAGGTCCAGCGCAGCGCCACCACCCAGACCGCGGTCATCGACGCCGAGGACTTCGACACCGCCGAGGGCATCGACCTGCCCGGTGCGGACCTCTCCCACGAAGAGCTCACCGTGGCCGTCGTCCCGGAGCAGGCCGACGAGTTCACCTGCGCATCTTGCTTCCTGGTCCGCCACCGCTCCCAGCTCGCCCTGCAGAAGAACGGGGCCGGCTACTGCACCGACTGCGAGGGCTGAACCCCGCAGCCCACTGACGCCAGCAACGACTCAGGCCTCGGGCACGATGCGCCGGAGCCTGAGCCGTCTCCCCCACACCGTTCACAGGACAGACCCACACCCGGCGCACCATTCTCCCGAGTGGTCTCCGCTGCCGCAGGTAGTGCGGACGATGGCTGTGGTGCCCTCGCGTTCCGTAAGCCGATCGTGCTCTGGGACACCGAGTACGATCGTCCGTAGCAACGCCCTCAACTGCTGTTGAACGAGTCACTGACAGCATGGCTCGCGTGATCATCCCGGGCCGTGGAACCGCATCGAGTTCCCTCCCGTCAGAGCGGACCAGGGACTGGACCAACCACGAGAAGACAGGGGTTGCCACACCGTGCGCAGTCCCCTGAAAAGAAACGGTTCCGGTCGGAAGTCCCTGCTGGTGCTTTCCGTAGCGTGCCTTGCGGCCTGCGGTGGATCAGGCGCGGGCACCGTGGACGGGCCGGTTCTGACGTCTCCGACTGGACCTGGCGATAGCGGCATGGAAGCGGAAGTGCGCGGGACTGTGGAGATCCGCGACGACTGCCTGATGCTCGTTCAAGAGGACGTCCCGGGCGCGCCCGCTTACCCGGTCATCTGGCCCGCCGGAACGACCTGGCAGGAGGATCCGCCCGCCGTCGTGCTCGAGGGCGGCCAAGTCGTGGAGCCCGGTACATCCGTCATCGGGGCCGGCGGATACCTTCAGCGAGACGACATCCAGGAGTTCGTGGGATCCGCGGTAACCGACGCGGCCGGAAACTGCGTCGGTGAGACCGGCGAGATCGCCCTGTTCAACATCGGCAGTGACGTCCAGGTGGCGTGATCGCGCTGACCGATCCCAAGGTTCGTCTCCTGCCCGAAGCGGGCGGACACCACGTCCCATTAAAGGAACCCCAACTGCGACGTCCGGAGCATGGAACGTCGTGAGGAGAGCCTTCCAGGTCCATGGTGCGTTCGAGTCTCACGCCGTACGCGGGGTGGTCGCGCAAAGGCGACTGCTGTAGAAGTCCGGTGCGGCATTCGGGCACACTGGCACTCCGACGTCGATGCCCTTCGGAGGTTCCCGTGCAGGTTCGTATCGCAGAGAGCATTGCCCTGGTCACCATCGGTGATGGTGTCATCGCCGCGCTGTTCCCGGCCCGCCATGCCGCCCGATGGATGATCGGACCCGGCCCTGTGCGCCGGGTGATGTCGGTGTTCGTGGAGCACCCCGGGTGGTTGCGGGCCGTCGGGGTGGTGCAGGTCGCTGTCGGGATCGCCTGGGTAGCTGCCCTGCCGCCGAAGCCACGGTGAACGACACCCCCGCCTCGAACCTCGAAGACCCCCGAGCGGGGCCGCCCGGATGGTGCGGCTTCCGCAGGACGGGGCAACGCTGCGCCACACGCGGGCAGAACGGCCCGTACCAGGAGGGCATCTCCGCCGCAATGACCCGGGTGGAGACGCCGGCGTCGCCCGCGCCGGGTGACGCCAGCACCCCTCGTTTCGGTATCCACACTCGTCAGCGGCGGGATGGGGTGTACCCGTCGGTTAGGGAAATGTGGACTCGGCCGGCCATGAATCCTTGTGGCCGGCCGCATCAGGCCCCTAGCGTCGCCAGCACCGGGCCGTTGGCTTGGTGCTGTTGCACGCGATGAAGGGTGCTTCCGTGGTTCACAAGCTCTCCGTCCTGGTCCAGATGGATCTCGAGAACAGATCGGTGCGCCTGGTGGTCACCGGGTGTGTGACCGAGGCCAACCAGCACATCCTGTATCCGCTGGTCCGCCGGGCCCGGACACTGATCCCGCCGGTGACGGTCAGTGTCGATCTCACCTGCGCCGGCCATGTCGAGGACATCGCCGTGGACCTGCTGCGCTGGGCGATCGATCACGACGAGCCCGTGCACGACGCCGGCCCGGCACAGATCCTCACCCCCATCCGGCTCCCCGGCCACCCGTCCACACTCGCCTGGAACACCAGCCGCCGGAAGTCCGCCCGGTCGTTGCCGGCATGAGCGTAGTTCCCGCTTCCCGGTGGCCCCGTGCCGGCACGGCCGGCACCCGCCCGCAGGCCGCCGGTAGCCCCCCGGTGATGACCGGGTCCCACCACCAGCATCCTTCGGTCCAGCTGGCTGAGCTCACTCGGATCCTGACCGGACTACACCAACGGTGGCAGACCACCTCCGGCGGGGCGCAGGCAGCCGCCGTCGCCCACGCGGGCATCTACCACGTGTCCGGGGCGCGGTGGGCCAGTGTGGTCCTGCACCGTCCCGGGCAGGCCCGCACGTTGGTGGCCACCGCCCCCACCGCCCAGGACCTCGAGATTCTCCAGCACGAGCTCGGTTCCGGCCCCGGCGTGGACCCCGTCCTGGCAGACAACGCCTGTCTCTGCCCGGACCTGGCCCAGGGCCACCGGTGGCCCGCGTTCGGGACCCAGGCCCGTGAGCAGCTCGGCGTGGCCAGTCTGATCACCTGCCGGGTGCCGCTGCCGGAGGACCCGGACACGACCGTCGGGTTCACCTTGTCCTCGGACACCCCTCACGTGTTCGACGCCCAGGCTGTGTGGGCCGGGGCCCTGCTGGCGTCCCAGGCCGCACTGGCCGTCTCGGCCCAGTTGCACCGCCAGCAGCTGCAGAACCTGGAACGTGCCCTGGAGTCCAACCGGGAGATCGGGGCTGCGGTCGGGGTGCTGATGGCCCGTCACGGGATCACCCGGTGCCAGGCCTTCGATCTGCTGCGCGAGGCCAGCCAGGACACCGGCCGGAAACTGGCCGCCATCGCCACCGACGTCGTCGACACCGGGAACTGGTCCTGCCGCCCCACCCAGCCAGCAGGCAGTCCCAGCGCCTGCCCGAAGCAGCCCCGTGACACCCTCCGCGCCGGCCCCCGGCCGTCGTGGACCGGCGGCAAGACCCGGGACACCCGCGCCTCCGTCGACGGGCGAGCCGGGACCAGGTGGCGGCGTGATCTCGTCCCGGGGTGGATCCCTGTTCCAGGAAGGGCGCTTCTGACCACGATCACCGAGGAATGAGCACCGTGGGGGAACAGGAGAGAGGGGCGGGACGGCCCCCCAGCCGTTCCCGCCCCTCTACTCTCTGCCTCAAACCGGACACCCACACATGGTGGCGGATCCCCCCGGATCCATCGTGTTGCCGGCCTGCCCCAGAGTTCGAGGGGTCATGGGAATCGCCCTCTCACCAGCAGAGTCACTTATTGCCCCCATCGGGGCAAGAGCACCGAGGATTTCGGGTATTCACAAAAGGAAGCAAACATGTGTGATCGTGAACACGCATGGATGCGGGTTGCGGATCCGAGGCCCCGCCCGAACATGGCGCGCATCCACGGTGCACTCCAGGGGAACCGATTCCTTCCTCGACCAGCTGCACGCAGGATCATGCCGGCCGCCATCGGCACCATGCCCGTAAGCGGAACGGCGTGCACAACTGCATGACCTCCCGCTTCGTCGGTGCGGTCACCCCTTCCCAGGCCACGAACGACCCCTGGTCGGGGCTGTGCTTTCGGTGTGGTGTCGATGCGCTATGGGGACGGTCCGGGCCGCGGCCCGGACATGTCCCCGTTTGTCTCAACACTGCGCAGCCAGGTGGTGAGCACCTGGCAGGCGAGTTCGAGGTTGCCCATCTGGCAGTGCTGGTCGGCCTGCTCTGCTTGGGTGAACATGCGCGTCGTGACGTTGCGGGCAGCCGTGAGCGCCTGAGCTTGTGCTCGAGTCAGTGATGGCGGCTGGAAGGCGTCGTGCTCTCCGCACATCAGCAGGACGTCCTGGCGCACCCGCCCGCTGTCCAGGTGTCCGGCGTTCATGCCCAGGAACCACTCGGCGACTTCGGCCGGGTCGTCGCTGTCGAGCATGTACAGGACCTGGCCGACCACCACGCGCAGGGTTGGCGACAGCCGGGAACGGGTGCGCACGCTCCACCGCATGAACTCCCGGTGCCGCACCATCGTGCGGACCGGGGCCCGCAGCACCGGTGGAAGCCTGTGCATCCAGTCGTAGACCGGCGGCCAGGCCACGACACTGTGGATGCGGGGCTCGCGCCCTGCCGCACGTAGCGCCCAGTACCCGCCCATCGAGATGCCGACCAGCCCGGCCCGGTCGAGCCGGAAATGGTCCAACACCGCTGCAACCGGCTTTTCCCAGTCGTGGTCGAAGGTGAGCCCGTGCACCGTCCGCGCGCCACCTTGTCCCGGTCCCTCGAAGGCGATCACGTCGAAACCGGCGGCAGCGACCCGCTGGCAGACGGGGAAGAACTCCTCGATCAGGGAGTCGAATCCGCCGTGCAGCAGCACCGTGCCGCCCGTCGCCGACCCGGCCGCCGGAAGCGCATAGACCGGCAACGCCGCTCCGGCATAGGGCACCCTGTGGCGGACGATGGCAGCATCAGCGAACGCGGTGTCGAAGAGCTCAAGATACCGACGGTAGCGATCCGTCTTCTGCACCGTCCGTGGCGGCGTGAAGAACTCCGCGATCCGCGCATAACCCGTCGCATGCCGGTACCGACCCTCGGCGGCAACCCGGCTCGACAAGGTCTCGAACACGGGAACACAGTCGTCCAACGACCGTAGGTGCGCCGCGGCGCCGAACAGCTCCTGGCGGTCGGCGAAGCCCAGTGCATGGGCCCGATTGACTTGGTAGTTGATGAAGTCCCGTCGGTGAAAACGTTCGAATCCCACCGGCAGAGCAACGAGCTCAGGATTGCCCACACCGCCAGCGTACGTCCGGCGTGGCCAACGCACGAGACTCTCTGCGCATCGGCGTCCCGCCTCACCACACCGACTTGTTCCGGGTAGGAATCCTCTACTGCACCGTCGCCCTCACGAGACGTGACCGGTAGCGGGGCCATATGTAAAGCGGAGGACGTCGAGCTGCTCGCGCACCCGCTGCGCACGAGCCACTCAGCGACTGCACAGCCGCACCCTCGGACCTCGGCTGCGCCCACCCCACAGGCAAGCCAGATCAGACGTCGCCACCCGCAGCATCGAGACCCAAGAGAGCCAGTTGACAGTACAGATAGCCGCCCTCATCTCCTTCCTGGGACTCGAGGGGTCACCCTGGTTTCGCCTGCTTCTTCGACTTACTCCTGCAGCAATCCTTGGAGCCCCAGGACCATCTCGGTGTACTCGTCGCCCTGGATCTTCACGTGCGCCCGTGCCTGCGCCCGGGCTTCTTCGGGCTCGCCGTCGAGGATCGCCCGGGCGATCGTGCGGTGCTCACCGAGGCTTCGCACCATGCGGTTGCCGACACGCAGCTGGAGACGCCGGTAGACCTCCAGGTTTCCCTGCAGCTTCTCCGCCTCCTGCCGCAGGAACTCGTTGCCCGAGCCCGCGTAGATCGCCCGGTGGAAGCGGCTGTTGGCGTCGTAGTAGCCGTCGGGATCGTCCTGGTCCACGAACTGTTCACAGGCGATGAGGCCTGCGGTCATCTCCTCCGCCGCAGCGGGTGGCATTCTCCGGGCGGCCAGCTCGGCGCAGAAGCCCTCCAGCTCGGCCATGACCTCGAAGCGCTCCGCGAGCTCGCGCACGCTCAACCGTGAGACGAAGGTCCCGTGCTTGGGACGGATCTGCACCAGGCCCGAAGTGCTCAGGTGCTGCAGCGCGTCCCGGACGGGGGTCCGCGAGCAGCCGTACTCCGCGCAGATGCGCTCCAGGTTCAGCTTGTCACCCGGGTGGTAGCGACCGGCCACGATGGCTTCTTCCAGACCACGTCGCACGCGGACGGCTTCGGACATCGGCGCCTCCTTCTCCTAGGTCTCAAATTTAGCGCACGCCAACTGTGGCGCAGCTCACAAATATCCATTAGAGTCCAAGGATATATACAACAGAGCTTCCCATGTATATATCCCGTTCTTAGGAGCCATCATCGACGCTTCCACCCAGTTATCGGCGCAGCTGACGGAGCAGTGCGCAGCCCTCCTCGACGTCGACGACGGGCGTTTCAAACCGACCGTGGCCTCCTCCGTGCTGGACGCGTTCGAAGAGCTCGATGAGCACGGGCGAGCCGCGTTCTTCCGGTACCTCCACCGCGACCTGGCGCCGGACCCGGTCGCCGTCGGCGACGCCATCGCCCGCTGGCAGCAGTCCCCGTCCCAGCAGTCGGTCCAGCGGCTGCACGCGGTCAGCGAGTCACCGCGGCAGGCCCTGCTGCGGGCCCTCAACCTGGGGCGGGACGGCACCTTCCGTCTCGTTTCCATGCGTTCGCGGTTCCTGGAGGTGCTGGCCGAGCACCCGGAGCTCGAGCCGGTGGACCAGGACTTCCTGCACCTGTTCCGGTCCTGGTTCAACGCCGGCTTCCTGAAGCTCCACGAGCTCTCCTGGAACTCGCCGAGCTCGCTCGTGGAGCACATCCTCGAGTACGAGTCGGTGCATCCACTCGGTGGCTGGGCCGACCTGCGGTCCCGGCTGGAGCCGACGGACCGCAAGTGCTTCGCCTTCCTGCACCCCTCCTTGGGCGATCGTCCGTTGATCTTCGTCGAGGTGGCCCTGACCGAGGAGATCCCCACCTCGACGGACTTCATCACCGACCTCGACCGTGCGCGGCAGAGCTCGTCCAGGACGGTGGCGACGCTGTACTCCATCAACAACACGTACCCGGGCCTGCGCGGCATCCCGTTCGGCAACCACCTCATCAAGCAGGTGATCGCCCACGTGCGACGGCACAACCCAGAGGTCACCACGTTCGTGACGCTCTCGCCGGTACCGGGATTCCGCCGCTGGCTCGAAGAACGGCCCGCCGACGAAACCAGGGGAAGGCGGCTGGCCGGAGAGGCGGACGCGGCCCTCCGACCCGGGACCACGGCCGAGGCCGTCGACGCGGTCCGGCCGGCGCTCACCGCCGCGGCCCGCAGCTACCTCCTGGAGAGCACCGACAGCCGCGGCAGACCCCTGGACCCTGTGGCCAGGTTCCACCTGCGCAACGGTGCCGTCCTGCATCGCATCAACTGGCCGGCGAGCACTGGGGAGCACGTCATCAACCAGTCCTTCGGGCTCATGGTCAATTACCTCTACGACAGCGGCGAACCGGACCCGGTCGCCGCGACCGCCTCCGGACACGCGACAAGCACCCACCGATCGATCACCGACGAGGAGACAGCATGAAGACCATCTACCAGATGTTCGAGACCACCGTGGAGAGGCATGGTGACAAGGCGCTCACCATCGAGCCGGACGGGCGGCGGCTGAGCTACGCCGCGGTCCACGAGCTGACCGAACGGCTGGCCGGCACCCTGACCGCCCTCGGCGTGGAACCGGGCGACAGGGTCGCTGCCAAGGTCGAGAAGCTGCCCGAGGTCATCGCCCTCTACCTGGCCACCCTGCGGGTCGGCGCGATCTACCTGCCCCTGAACACGGCGTACACCGGCAGCGAGCTCCAGTACTTCATCGAGGACGCACGGCCCACGGTCTTCGTCTGCAACCCCGGCGAGGAGGACCAGCTCGCCGAGGGCAGCCCCGGCAGCGTCTCCTTCGTGTCGATGGGTCCGCGGGGGACCGGCACGCTCTTCGAGCAGGGAGACTCCCGCCCGGCCGAGCCGGTCGTCGTGGAGCTCGACGCGCCGGCGGCGATCCTCTACACCTCGGGCACGACCGGGCGATCCAAGGGCGCCGTGCTGACCCACCGCAATCTCGCCAGCAACTGCGCCACCCTGACCGAGGCGTGGCAGTACACGCACGACGACGTGCTCATCCACGCGCTGCCGATCTTCCACATCCACGGGCTCTTCGTGGCCGTCAACATGTCGGTCACCACCGGGGCCACCATGCACTTCCTGCCCAAGCTCGACCCGCAGGCGATCGTCGACCTGATGCCCGAATCCACGGTGCTCATGGGCGTGCCGACCTTCTACACCCGTCTGCTCGGGCGCCCGGGCGTGACCGCCGAGACCACGAGGAACATGCGCCTGTTCGTCAGCGGGTCGGCGCCCCTGACCGCCGAGACGCACCACGAGTGGCGGGTCCGCACCGGCCACGCCATCCTCGAGCGCTACGGCATGACCGAGACCGGCATGATGTGCTCCAACCCCTATGACGGTGAGCGCAAGGCCGGCACCGTGGGGCCGCCGCTACCGGGCATCAGCATCCGCGTGGTCGAGCGCGAGACGAACACCGAGCTCCCGGCCGGCGAGGTCGGCTCGATCCAGGTCTCGGGCCCCAACGTCTTCCGGGAGTACTGGAACAAGCCGGAGAAGACCGCCGAGGAGTTCACCGACGACGGGTACTTCATCACCGGGGACCTGGGCGTGATCGACGACGCCGGTTACCTCTCCATCGTCGGGCGGGACAAGGACCTCATCATCTCAGGTGGTTTCAACGTCTATCCCAAGGAGATCGAGGAGCTCATCGACGAGCACCCGTCCGTGCGGGAGTCGGCGGTCGTCGGCGTGCCGCACCCCGACCTCGGGGAGGCGCCCATCGCCGTCGTCGTGCCCCACGACGACGCCTCCGTCGATCCCGAGGAGATCCTCGGGTCCATCCGGCCACACCTTGCGAGGTTCAAGCAGCCACGCGCGGTCCGGTTCAGCGACGAGCTGCCGCGGAACGTGATGGGCAAGGTGCAGAAGGCCCAGCTGCGCCACGAGCACGCAGGGCTCTTCCAGCAGCAGCAGACACCAGCCGGACCGAAGAGCTGAGGAGCGGACATGATCATTACAGGAGTAGCAGTACTGGCCGGGTGCTTCCTGGCCGGAATGCTCATCGGTGAAGGCCTGGGACTGCTGATCGGGGTGGAGGCCAATGTCGGCGGCGTCGGCTTCGCCATGGTCCTTCTCGTGCTGGTGACCCACCGGATGCGGAAGGCGGGCTTGCTGCCCGCGCCCGCTGAGCAGGGGGTGCTCTTCTGGAGCGCCATGTACATCCCCATCGTGGTGGCCATGGCCGCCTCCCAGAACGTGGTCGCCGCCGTGAACGGTGGCCCCATGGCGCTGCTGGCAGGGCTCGGGGCCCTCGCGGCGGGCGCCGCCCTCGTGCCCGTGCTGGCCAGGATCGGCGGGCAGGCGGAACCATTGCCTCCCGTGACGGAAGAGAAGACGATGGAGGATGTCGCATGAACGAGGTCATCGCAGGAGTGCTCGAGGGCAACGGTCTCGTCTTCGCGTTCCTCGCCGTAGGAGCGCTCATCCTGGTCTCCAACTACTTCTCCCACAAGTTGACCCGCGGCCGATTGCACGGCTCGGCCATCGCGATCATCGTCGGTCTCGTCCTCGCCTACTTCGGGGGCCTCCACACCGGGGGTGAGCGCGGCCTGGCGGACATCGCCATCTTCGCCGGCATCGGCCTGATGGGCGGATCCATGCTGCGCGACTTCGCCATCGTCTCGACCGCCTATGGGGTGGACCTGCAGGAGATCAAAAAGGCCGGGGTCACCGGAGTGCTCGCCGTGCTGCTGGGCGTCTTCGTCTCGGCGATCGTCGGCGCCTCCATCGCCGCCGCCTTCGGCTACACCGATCCCGTCAGCATGGCGACCATCGGCGGCGGCGCGGCCACCTACATCGTCGGCCCGGTCACCGGAACAGCCCTGGGCGCCAGCAGTGAGGTCATCGCACTCAGCGTCGCGGCCGGCCTGGTCAAGTCCGTGGTCGTCATGGTCGGCACGCCGTTCATCGCCCCGCTCATCAAGCTCAACAACTACAAGTCCGCCATGGCCTACGGCGGACTGATGGGCACCACGTCCGGGGTGGCCGGCGGACTGGCCGCCACCGACAAGCGGCTCGTACCCTACGGCGCCATGACCGCGACCTTCTACACGGGAGTGGGCGTCCTCCTCGTGCCCTCGGTCTTCTACCTGGCACTGGTGGCCATCACCGGCGGCTGACCGACCGGCAACACGACTCTCGCCCAGGGCGTCTCCCCGCGTTCCGGACCGGAACGGGGAGACGCCCTGGTGGCCCGGAGATGCCGGAAAGCCGGCATGGAAAAAGACTCCGGCGCCTCTGGGGAACAGGTACACATCCCGGGCATCGGTCTTCAGCTGATCCCCGGAGGGCCGCTGCAATCGACTCGGAGCGGCTGTCATTTTGCGAAGTCGGTTGCACAGATTTCCGACGTCCTCTGCACTGGGGGCTCAGGCATCGCGAGTCAGGACTCGGTGAAGCATCGAGCGGGCGAACCGGGCCTGGGGCGGCGAACCGTCGGGGCAGTTGGCTTGCGTTGGACGGCGGGCCGTGACCGAAACGGAATACCTTCCAAGGGATGTCGACGAGATCATCCGCGCGCGCAAGCTGCCACTGACCAAAATCTCCCTTCGACGCTACGACCCGCTTCACGACGGTGATGCGATGACACAGGACGATCTCACCGAATGGTCCTTTGCCAGGACCGACAGCAGCAGGCCTTGAAGTCTCGAGCACTTCGGCTCTTTACCGGCACCATCTTGTTCCATCAATGTGTCCCACGGGAGTGCTCTCGGAATCATTGCGTTGAGACCTTTGACGGGCCAACGGGGTGGAATATCGATGACACGACTCGGCTACGCGCGGGTGGAATCGGCCGAGCAGGTCACGGCCAGGCAGATCAGGGACTTGGAAGCCGCCGGTTGTGAGCGCGTCCGACTCAGCATTCCTATTGCGACGTCAACTTGATGATCGATAGTTATTCTCATGTAAACGGAGTTCAGGCCTCTCGTGCACCTACTGTCAACGGGCCGACCAGCGACTGCGCAGCCGCACCCTCAGCCCTCGGCCGTGCCCGCCCCGCGGGCACGCCAGAGCAGATGTCACAGGATCGTGCGGCAGTCCCTTCGGTGGTGTGGTCGCCTTGGGTTTGTACGCTGGGGCCAATGCCGCACCGTAGGAGGAGAACCTGTGCCTGTGTGGATTTGCCGATCGTGTGGTGTGGAGCATGCTCTGACGGCCCAGCCGCCCAAGGGCTGCGAAATCTGCGCGGACGACCGGGAGGACAAGGTGCTCCACGGCCCGCGGTGGACGACTCTGGAAGAGCTGCGGAGCGCGGGCCATGAGACCCGGATCGAGCAGCTCGAGCCGGACCTGTACGGAATCAGTGTCGTTCCCCGTTTCGGGATCGGTCAGCGTGCCCTGTTGTTGCGCACTCCGGCCGGGAACCTGCTGTGGGATCCGACCGGCTTCCTCGACCCGGCCGCGATCGAGCGGGTGCAAGAGTTGGGCGGGGCCGCCTTCATCATCGCCAGCCACCCGCACATGTACGGGGTGCAGGTTGAGTGGTCCCGCGCCCTGGGCGGGGTTCCGGTGATGGTGGCCGAGGCCGACCGCCGATGGGTGCAACGTAAGGATCCGGCGATCGACTCTTGGTCCGGGCAGCGGCAGCTGCTGCCCGGGGTGAGGTTGCACACCTTGGGTGGGCACTTTCCCGGCAGCGCTGTGGTGCATTGGGAGGCCGGGGCCCAGGGCCGCGGCGTGCTGCTGGCCGGCGACACGCTTTTCGTCAACCCGGACGGGCGGACGGTGGCGTTCATGCGCAGCTACGTCAATCTGTACCCGCTCTCGGCGGCCGTGGTGCAGCGGATCGCGGCTGCCGCCACGGCCCTGAATTTCGACCGGCTCTACAGCAACACCGGGGGCACCATCGACGCCGGGGCCCGGGACGCAGTGGCACGCTCCGCCGCCCGGCACGTGAGGTGGGTCCGCGGGGATTACGACCACCTGACCTGAA
Source organism: Kocuria rhizosphaericola (assembly GCF_044462205.1). Taxonomy (NCBI): domain Bacteria; kingdom Bacillati; phylum Actinomycetota; class Actinomycetes; order Micrococcales; family Micrococcaceae; genus Kocuria; species Kocuria rhizosphaericola. The sequence goes on from NZ_JBISWK010000015.1 coordinate 15,413, forward strand.
CTCAAACCGGCAGGTTCACGACCCGGGATGCCCAGGCCTGCTGCAGAACCTCATGAACGGCGACCAGCGCGACCATGCGGCGACCAGGGACTGGTGCACGATCACGTGACATCCCAGCTGACTTGATGGCCGCTATCCGGGCCATATGTAAACCGGAATAGGACTGAAGCGGCTTCCGAGGTTATGTGATGGCCAGGCAGGACCCTCCGCCGTGACCCTCGCGGCATGAAACCCTAACTGTCACTTATCGATGCGGCAGTCCCTCATAAAACCTCTCCTATGCGGCTGACTTGACGGCCCTCCTACAGAGGTAACCCTGTGGCCGAGCCTATCGGTGATCTATGACATAGGGGCTTTTCGCAGTTGAAGGCGTGGATGGGGTCGCGCGATGTTAGCCGGGTATCAGTCGAGATCCCGAAGATGGAAATTCCTACTTCGTCTCGTTCGGGTGGCTCGTGTGCACCTGCTCCAGGAACACCGTGCGCTCGTGCACGTAGAACCAGATGCGCGCGGTGCCCTTCGCCGTCGGCTTGTGCTGCCACCGCTCATGGGTCTCGCCGCCGCGTTCGATGACGCCGAGCTCACCCTTGAGTCGATAGTTCGTCGGCGTCGTGGACAGAGGCGTCCGCGTGAGGAAGTCCCAGGTCTCCGTCATCGGGTTGCGGATGGTCGCGACGAGGTCGCGCCATCCCTTCTGCGCGTCCGCGGTGGCGAAGCGGATCTCGTACTCGGTTTTTTTCGGGGGACGGGGAACCAGATCGCCCTTCTTGGCGGCCACCACTACTCCGGGCGCTCTACGGTCTCGTCCTCGTCAAGCCACTCGAGGTCGGCGCTGCCGAGCCCTGCGGCGACGGCCCTAGCCGTCTCCTTCCAGGACGTCAGCTCGGCGATCGCCAGGTGCGGCTGTTCGGTGGAAAATGAGGCGCGTGCGGCGTCCACGAGGTCCTGTGCGCAGGTCTCCCTGTCCACAGGCGACAGGGCGAGCATCCAGGGGAAGGCTTTGGCCATGCGCTCGGCGAGCGAGCCGCTGTCGTCGAGGGTGACGGTGATGAGCTGCGCAGCGAAACTCAGCAGGCGGGAACGACCCTCGGCCTCGCGCTGCGACATGAGCACGAGCGCCTCGCCGTCGCGCCGGGTCACCGTCACGGGATGGTCCTCGGCCTCAGCGAAGACCTCGGCGGAGTGCTTGCTCAGGTCCGAGGAGCGCCGGGTCGCCATAGGGAGGTCTGCTGCGATGGCCATGGGTCCATCGTATTCGGAACCTATTCGGAAGTCTAGCAGCAGTGATTGGTGACGGAGTTCGGCCAGCATCTCGTCGACGGACGTGCTTGCCGTTGATGGTCGGGCTGATTCACGCTGATGGCATCAGTACTCGATGCACCGAGCCGACCGATACTCACGTCGTGGTGGCGATGGCTCTAACCGACTCGTGGCACTCACGACGTGCCAGCATCTCCCCACGCGTGTCGTCGTCGACGACTCTCGGCCGGCCATGTGCGACTCCACAGTCCCGAGCAGCACGGATGCCTGCGCGGATTCGTTCGGAAATGATGGCTCGGCGAAGTTCGGCGATCTCGCGGCTCAGGTTGAGCTCGTGCTCGTGACCATCGCCGGCTCCGCTTGCGGTCCGACGCCGGTTTCGTCGTGGCCGGCATGACACTGGGACAAGGAGCGATCACTCTGGACGAGCTGGTTGTCGAGGACCATGAGAACCTGGGTCTGATGCGCCGTCAGGTGACATTCGATCTGGTTAGCCCGTAGGGCAGCCTGGTAAGGATAAGACCGCTCTTACCGAGGGTTGATGACCTCTAATCCGCGTTATGTAAAGTCTGCTTGATTAGGGGTGCCCCCATCTGCCCATTGTCATGCTGGCCCGTGTAGTCACCGACATCGCCGTCACCTTGAGCGAGGGAGCGCAGCGCACAACCGCCGGAGGGATGAGAACAGGCATTGTCTGCCGTCCTCACCGCCGGCCGAGCATGGGAGGGCCCGTGCTCCGGGACCAACGTGGTTCTGCCGATCGGTCAGAGGTCTACGGCTTCGGCGATCCGGGTGACCAGCACGTCGGTCGTTCCCGTCGCGTCCACCACACTCCAACCCCCGGCGCGGGCGAACTCCAGGTAGGCGGTGCGGGCGGTCTGCAGATAGTCCAGCGACTCGTGATCCTCTCCGCGGCTCAGGATCCGTTGCTGCGCGATCTGGGGAGGGACGTCGAGAAGGACCACCGCGTACGGGCGGATCGACCGGGCCGCCAACCACGGCAGCACGCGGCCCGGCGGCAGGCCCCGGCCCTGGCGCAGCACCAGTTGGCACACCAGGTGACGGTCGATGACCACCAGACCCGTCCGGTGGCCGGCCCGCGCGTGGGTCACCGCGACGTTGGCGGTGCGCACCACGGTCTCGAACCGATCCGCCCACCGCACGGGCAGCTCCAGCCCGCAGCGTACAGAGACGCGTGTCAACCAGCGGCGACCGGACCGGTTGCGCAGCACGATCGCCGGCCGTCCTGACCCTCGCCCCGCCGCCGCCAGCGCATCCGCCGTGGTCGTCTTACCGGCCCCGTCGATGCCCAGCAGCACCACGGTTCTTCGGGCCCGTCCAGGGCGGAAACCGTCAGGCCGCGATCCCTGTCTGTCTGCCTGAGAACGACGCACCCGGCCCTCTTCCTCGACTGCTCCTGAAACTACTGAACGCAGGATCCCACGCCTTCCATACCGAGACGGGCACCGCTCGTGGGTAGAGGACGCGGGATTCTCATCCGGTCCGTCAGGGAAACCGGTGGCTGGGGTGATGCCCTCGACGAAATCGGCCGCGACTACACCAACTATGCCAATTACCGCACCCGGATATTGTTGTACGCGGTCGTCCCGAAGGGCCGGCCGAACACCTACCACCACGCTCAGAGTGGAAGAGCCGGAAAGGGGTGGCGTTGGGCCTGTAGCCGATACAGGCTGGTGCCAGGTGGTACGAGTGCTTCAAGCGCGGCACCCCGGGGGAACGGATCACACGGTGAAGAACTCGAGCATCAAACCGTTCAGCGGGCGCTTCCAAGCCAAGGTTGCAGAGGTACTCGAGCGTGAATTGGCCCCCGCCCACGGCAGCTCACCCCGTGTGCCCTCGCAGGTGATTCAGCTCGGACACCCCCGACCTGCTCGTAGAGGTCGACGCGATCGCGATCCGTTGAACCAGCTCGTCGCATTCCCAGGTGAATTGATCCCGCTGTTGTCGGGTCCGGAAGAAAGGAACCCATACATGACCGCCCTTACTCTCATCGTTGGAGCAGTCCTCACACTCGCCGGGATCGCCGGCTACGCGCTTTCGGGCGCTGCCAGCCTCACCGCACTCATCCCCAGTGCTGTTGGAGTGCTCCTGCTGATCTGCGGGCTCCTGGCAAGGAACGCGAAAATGCACCGGTACGCGATCCACGCGGGCCTGCTGATCGCCCTGCTGGGCGTGCTCGGATCTTTGCGGAACGTGGCGGGGATCGGCGAGGTGTTCACCGGAACCGCCGAACGTCCCGCGGCTGTCATCCTGAGCACCGTCATGTTCCTGGTGCTTGCGCTCTATCTCGCCCTCGGCATCGGCTCCTTCATCAAGGCCCGGCGCCGGAAGGCCGCACAAGGCCGGTAGCTCGCACGCGGGTGGACAGGCGGATGAATGATCGGCCGTATCTTTTTTGTGTCGACAGCCGGTGACGACTGACCCCGTGGCGGCAGGCGGATTCGCTGCGGGCCTACAGGTCACCCGGTCCGCAAACCCCGCCGAACCACGCCGTCTTCTTCGTACGGCGCGCCATCGATCGTCGGCTGCACTGGACGCGGTGCGCGGTGGCGGAGGGACGGCGCGAGCGGTCCCGTGTTCCTGCGAACCTGTGCGTCAGCTCAGAGTTCGGTGCGGGGTCACTGTCCGGGCTGTGCTGGGGAAATAGACTGTGGGACGCATCAGAATCCTCGATCAACGGAGTGTGTGAACCACCGCTATGGGACCATTGCCTGCGAGCCCCGGGTCGTCCGACGACCCGGGCGACAGTTGTCCTTTCCGCACCACAACTGACCACCGCCGCAGGCTCCGGCCCGGCTCCTCCCGCCCGGGGGTGAGCCTCCGATGATCGGGGCGCTCCTCACTCTGCTCCTCGGGGTCGTCGTGATCCTGTTGATCATCGCCGCCAACGGGTACTTCGTGGCCCAGGAGTTCGCCTACATGTCGGTGGACCGCGCCCGACTCGGCGCGCGCGCCGCGGAGGGCGACAGGGCCGCCCAACGCGCCCTGAAGGTCACCCGCCGCACGTCCTTCATGCTCTCGGGCGCCCAGCTGGGCATCACCGTCACCGGCCTGCTCATCGGCTACGTCGCCGAACCCATGGTCGGCGAGTCCCTGGGCGAGCTGCTCGGCGGCGCCGGGGTGCCGGCGGCGTTGAGCATCACGGTGGGCACGGTGGTCGCCCTGGTCGTGGCCGCCGTCGTGCAGATGATCTTCGGTGAGCTGTACCCCAAGAACCTGGCGATCGCCAACGCCGAGCCGCTCGCCCGCGCCCTCGCCCGTTCGACGACGATCTACCTGGCGCTCTTCGGGTGGCTGATCACCGTGTTCGACCACGCCGCCAACGCCCTGCTGCGCCTGGTGCGCGTCGAGCCGGTGCACGACGTCGACACGACCGCCACGGTGGAGGACCTCGAGCGCATCGTCGCCGACTCCCGCGAGAGCGGGGACCTGCCCGAGGAGCTGTCGGTGCTCATCGACCGCATCATCGACTTCCCGGACCGGGACGTCGAGCACGCCATGATCCCCCGCTCGCACGTCGGCACCGTCTCCCCGGACACGACCGTGGGCGAGCTGCGCGTCCTCATGGCGCACGAGCACACCCGCTACCCGGTGATCTCCGAGACCGAGGAGCCCCTCGGCGTCGTCCAGCTCACCGACCTGCTCCGCGGCAGCGCGCCCGAGGACGCCCCGGTCTCGACCATCATGGCGCCCCCGCTCGTGCTGCCGACGCTCATGTCGTTGCCCGACGCGCTGACGCAGCTGACGCGCTCGCGCAACAGGATCGCCTGCATCATCGACGAGTACGGCGGCTTCGCCGGAGTCCTGACGGTCGAGGACCTGGCCGAGGAGCTGGTCGGGGAGATCACCGACGAGCACGACGACGAACCACCCGCCACCATCACCCCCGAGCACGGGGACACCTGGCGGATGACCGGTGACATCCACGTCGACGAGGTCGAGCGCGCGGTCGGCTACGAGTTGCCCGAGGGCGACTACGAGACCATCTCGGGCCTGCTCATCTCCCACCTTGGCGAGCTCCCCGCCTCCGGGGAGGTGGTGCGGGTCGAGCTGCCCGACGACCCCCGCGACCTCGTCCTCGACCATCCCGTCCACCGGGTGCTCGACGTCGCAGTGCTGAAGCTTTCCCGCCACGTGCCCAGCGAGCTGCTCGTGCGGCTCGTCGAGACCACTGCTGCGGACACCGAACCGACCGGGAGCACCGCTGCCCGCACCGAGGCCGAGAGCGAGGGGGACCGATGAGTGATCCGCTGATCGTCACGGCCGTGACCGCGCTGCTCATCGTGCTCAGCGCGTTCTTCGTCGTCGTCGAGTTCTCCCTGCTGGGCGCGCGCCGCCACCGGCTCGAGGCGGAGGCCGCGACCAACCGCTCCGCCCGTGCTGCGCTGCGCGGCATCAACGAACTGACCATCATGCTCGCCGGCGCGCAGCTGGGCATCACCGCGTGCACCTTCGCCCTCGGTGCCGTCACCAAACCGGCGGTCGACGCGTGGCTGAGCCCCGTGTTCGCCTCCTGGGGCGCGCCCGAGGGGCTGGCCGACGGCACCGCCTTCGGTCTCTCCCTGTTGTTCGTGACCTTCCTCCACCTGGTCGTGGGCGAGATGGCGCCGAAGTCCTGGGCGATCGCCTACCCGGAGACCTCGGCCAAGCTCATCGGCGTGCCCTCGCGCGGCTTCATCTGGCTGGTGCGGCCGCTGCTGAGCTGGGTCAACTCGATCGCCAACCGGCTGGTCTCGGCCAGCGGCGTCACCCCGGTGAACCGCGCGGCCGTCGGCGGCCAGGACGTCGACACGATCCGGCACCTCGTCGAGCACTCCGCGTCCGTGGGCGCCCTGGACGCGTCCTTCCGCCGGCAGCTCTCCGGCGTCCTCGAGCTCGAGAACCTCACGGTCGAGGCGCTGATCGCGCCGGACGGCGAACCGACCACGGTGCCGGCCGGGGCCACGGCGGCCCACGTGCAGGAGGCCGCCGCGCGGTCGGGTCACCTGCGCATCCTCGTGGCGGATCCCGAGGGCGGCACGCCCGGAGTGGTCCACGTCCGCGACACGCTCCTCGAGCCGCTGGAGCGACCCGTCCAGGACCTGGTGCGCCCCGCGTTCGTGCTCGACGCCGAGGCCCCGGTCTACGAGGCGCTGGCCCAGATCCGGGCGGCCGGTGAGCAGCTCGCCGCCGTCATGCAGCACGGGCGGTTCGTCGGCGTGATCACGCTCTCCGACGTCCTGCGGCGGGTCCTGCCTCGAGAACTCACCGAGGAGAAGCACACCGGCAGGTGAGGGGACCCGGTCCCAGCACACGGGGCGTGTGGCCCTGCCGAGCCACACGAACGACCCGCGGTCAGGGCGAGTTCGTGGTCCGGTCCACCTCGCGGCGCCCCTTGCCCAGCCCGATTTCGTAGGAGGTGAAGGCGACCAGGGTCACTGCGATCAACGGCAGGACGAACCAGGCCATGACGGCGGTGAAGCCTTCCAGCGCATCGTGTGCGGTGGCGGCCAGTACCACATAGCCGGTGTAGGCCAGGTACAGGGCCACGAACAGGGCGCCCTCCCAGCGGGCCACCGCGAAACCGGTGAACGCGATGGGCAGCAGCGCGAGGGCGGCGGCCAGCATCACCGGGATGTCGAAGGCCACCGCGGCACTCGCGACAGGGATGCCGTCCCCGGCGAGCAGGGCGGGCAGGCCGAGCACCACCCCGATGTTGAAGATGTTGCTGCCCACCACGTTGCCCACGGCCAGATCGCGTTCGCCGCGGCGCACAGCGATGATCGACGTCGCCAACTCGGGCAGCGACGTCCCGACGGCCACCACGGTCAGTCCGACCACCAGACTGCTCACGCCCAGGGTGGTGGCGATGTTCACCGCACCTTCGACGAGCAGAGTGGCCCCGGCCACCAACAGTGCGATCCCCAGCGCCACGAGCAGGAGAGATCGGCCGATCGACGTGGGAGGAGACTCCTCGCCCGCTCCGGCGACGTCAGGGGCGGGCGAGCTCCCGGCCGGCCCCCCGGCCGGGGCAGAGACCTTGGTCTCGCGCCGGCTGATGACCACCGTCAGCACCGTGTGCGCCACCACGGCCAGGAAGAGGATCAGCCCATCCACTGCGCTGATGCGCCCGTCCAGGGACACGAGGAGCGTCCCGACGGACAGGGCGACCATCAAGGGCACGTCGAAGCGCACCAGTCGTTGCTTCACGGCCAGGGGAATGACCAGTGCAGAGAGACCGAGGATGAACAGGACGTTGACGATGTTGCTGCCCACCACGTTGCCCACGGCCAGCCCGGGTTCATCGCGCAGGACGGCCCCGACGGTCACGGCCAGCTCGGGTGCCGATGTGGCAGCCGAGACCACAGTGAGCCCGACCACCAGCGAGGAGATCCCCACGCGCCGGGCCAGGGCTGAGGCACCTCGCACCAGAAACTCCCCGCCCGCCACCAGCAGCACCAGCCCGACAACGATCCGTCCCACATCAAGAACATCCATGGGCAGGAGTGTACGGACCACACCCCGCACCCGAGGGCCTCCTCGGGAGGCACCCTTCCGGTGGCGACCGCAGCACCGGCCACGCCCGCCGCAGCCCTGCATGTCAGGGTGAGTTGAGGCCAGCGGTTCACAGCAAATCCGTCCAAGCGGGGCGAGATCTGGATCAATCCCCATTGCTGCACGGACGAACTGGACGCCGCGAGTTCGGATCCCCAGACGCTTCGCCGTGCACCCTGTCGTGGCTTGGGTCGGCGCCCATAGACAGGGTGGGACGAGTTCTCTCAGTTGTTCCTACTCGTCCTGTTTGGGGTCCTCTAACCGGCCACATGTCAAGCAGACGGGAGCGAGCCGCTCTTGGCTGCGCTGTCCGCTGTTCGACCGGTAGTCGTGCGGGTGGCCTGACGATTGCGCTTGCTACCTCATCCCCGGCTCCAGGGTCCAGGGCGCCTGGACGGGGAGTCCGTACCGCAACGGCGTGATGCTCTGCGCCCGGCCGAGCGCGCCAGGTCACACAAGGCTCGGGCCCAGACTGTGTCGATCGTGGGCTAGACCAGTGCCTTCCGGGACCGGGCCGGTGGCCTCAGTGGTTGTCGTCGTCCTCGTCTTCGGGAGCCGGGACCGGTTCCGGGGGCACCGCTCCGCCCTCGCCCTTCCACCGGTGCAGCTGCTTGTCGGGCACTTCTCCCATGTGCGGGTCCGATGGTTGGACAGGCCGGTCCTTGCCAGAGCCGTTTTCCCTCGTCATGCCCCACACTGTAGGCCCCGCCAGTCCCAAGAGGAACAAGCACCGGCCTTGGTGCGGCACAGGCGGGAATCCTGGCTGTCCCCCTATGACCGTGGGACCTTTGACGTTGATCGCCGTCTGACCTCGCATACTGCTGACGGCTGCGGCTCCCGGGTCTCGGCTCTCGGGTCTCAGGTCTCAGGTCTCAGGTCAGGAGCCGACACCGGTGCCAGGCGTCGTGCGGGGAGGCTCCCCATCAGCCGGGTAGTCGTGGACCTCTTCGAAGTTGGACAGGGTCAGATCCGTGAGCACCTGGGTGGCATTGAGAACCTCCAGCACGGGCAGGTCGGCCAGCGGGGCCATCACGCGGGCGTTGAGCTGCAACCGCGCCGGCCGGGCCCACGCGCCCTTGACCACTACGTCGGTGATCTGGGTGCGCATCAAGGAGAACTGCCCGAAGCCCCCGGAGCGCAGCGGCACGATCCGCCACCCGAACTCCGGGGTACGGACCTATTCCAGGGCCTCCTCATGGTCCATGTCCTCCCACGTGTAGGCCATGGTCGCCGTCGCCACCCGTTCGGAGCGGGACTGCCCCGAGTTTGGCTGACTCTCTGACCTGCCCCATGGCCTGCTTACCCCCGTCGGTGTGAAGATCGGCGCATCTCTTCGAGAGGTTGCGACCATGCCACGTCCCTTTCCTGCTGAGTTCCGTCTGCGCGCTGTTGCCCTCGTGCGGGCCGGCAAGACCATCACCGCCACCGCCGCCGAGCTGGGCACCCGCACCGATCCCGACCTCGTCAACCGCTGCCAGCACTGGCTCTACGAGACGGACCAACAACGCCTCAAAAACACTTGACGCCAATAGGAGCATCCGTTTATCGGACAGTCCCATCCAGTGCGCTGCGCTACACGGATCGACCCGCTCCATCACACTCCGTGGGGCCGCTCGTCTAGGGTGGGGAGTCATCGGCGGGAGAGGGAGGGCGCTGTGGATCCGATCGAGGCGCCGGACCCCGAGGCAGTGCAGAAGGTATCACCGGCGGCGAATACCGTGTCGGGGAGTGGACCGGACGGTGGGTCCACGACCGTGGCAGGGGTGTGGGCAGCGCGGCTGGGCCGGACCACGGTGCGGGTCCTGCTCATGGTGCTCGGTCTGGTCCTGGCCATGGTGGCCGGATACGCGCTCTGGCGGCTGCGCCTGGTCGTGATCCCGTTGCTAATCGCCTTGTTGCTAGCAGCGGCGATCAGCCCACTGGTGCGGTGGATGTACCGCAGGAATGTGCCGAGGGCCTTAGCCACCTGGATCTCGATGCTGGCCGCGGTGACCGTGGTCGGCGCAGTGGTCACCGGGGTGGTCTGGGCCGTGAGCAACCAGTGGCACCAGCTGGTCTCCAGCTCCAACCTGGGTTTCAGCAGACTCGAGCGCCTGGTGGCCGAGGGCCCGCTGCCCTTCACCACCGGCGACCTGCGCCAGGTCCGCGATGCAGCTCTCGACTACCTCAGGGACCACCTGTCATTCAGCAACGCTTTCAGCACTCTGTCACTGCTCGCCACGCTGACGGTGGGTCTGCTGCTCGCTGTGGTGGTCCTCTTCTTCTTCCTCAAGGACGGCCCGCGCATCTGGGCGTTCCTCCTCCAACCGATGGACGCTGACCGGCGGGCCAAGGCGACCCGAGCTGGACGGGACGCCCTGGAGACCATGGGCGGCTACGTGCGCGGGATCACCCTGGTCGCCCTGGTCGACGCGGTCGGGATCGGGGTGGTGCTGTTGGTCCTGGGCGTGCCCCTGGCCCTCCCCCTGGCCGCGATCGTGTTCCTGGGCGCCTACGTTCCCATCATCGGAGCCACCCTCAGCGGGGCCTTCGCCGTTCTGGTGACCTTCGTGACCAACACTGCCCAGGACGCCCTCATCGTGGCCATCGCCGTGATCGTCGTCCAGCAGCTCGAAGGCAACATCCTCCAGCCACTGATCATGGGCCACGTCCTGAGCCTGCACCCGCTCGTCGTGCTCATCGCCCTGACCGCCGGTTCGATCCTGGCTGGCATCGCCGGAGCCGTGCTGGCTGTTCCCCTCACCGCCGTGGCCTGGACTGCGACCACGTCCTGGCGGAAAGAACCCGCGACCGAGGAACCAGCCACCCCGGCCTCCGGGTGAGACATGTTCGACCCCGTCACCGCCGCGGCGTGACCGTTCCAGTGCTTTGTCCCAGTCTGCAGACAGCGACGGTCCGCCGAGTTCACATCAACCCGTTGAGGAGAACAGCATGAACGACAGACTCCGCAACGGGCCCGGCCGCCGGAACGGCAACAGCGCCGCGACATCGGGCCGCCTCATGCGCATGGTCGCGGTGGCGGCTCTGGCCGGTGCTCTCCGGTCGCTGGTGCCAATGTCCCCGGCGGAGGAAGGCCCGGGCGGGGTGCGCACTGACGACGGGATTTGGCTGCGCACGCAGATCTTGGGCCGTCAGGACGCCCCGGTGACTGTGGTGTTCTCCCATGGGTTCGCCTCCCACGCCCAAGAGTTCCGATACCAGTGCGAAGCCTTGGGGCGGCGTGCACGTCTGGTGCTCTTCGACCAGCGCGGCCACGGCGACAGTGGTTGGGGGACCTACCGGTCCGCGACCATGGACCAGCTGGGACGGGACCTGGGCAAGGTCATCGATCAGCAGGCCGGCGAAGGACCGGTCGTGCTCGTGGGCCACTCCATGGGCGGGATGGCCGTCATGTCCCTGGCCGGACAGCGTCCCGGGCTGTTCGGACACCGCGTCGTCGGTGTGGCGCTGCTGTCCACGGCCGCGGGGCACTTGACCAAAATGGAGCTGCCGGACGGGGTCGCACGTGGTGCCGTCCGCACCGGACTGGCCACAGCTGCCGCCTGGTCGCTGTGGCTCCTCGCCCCAGCCATCGACCGGGTCGCCCCTTTCCGCAGGCCCTGGGGACGCCGTTGGTTGCTGAAACAACTCTTCGGCGACGACAAGCCCTCGCCCGATACCTTCCGGGCTGTGCAGGAGACGTTGGTGCACACCCAGCAGTCCATGGTGTCCGCGTTCTACCCGGCCATGGTGGCCTACAACCGCACCGACTCCCTGGACGTCTTTCGGCGCATCCCGACACTGGTCCTCACCGGCGACGACGATCGGACCGTCCCCCAGCAGCGCAGCAAGCACCTGGCGCGTTCCATCGGCGACAACGCCCGCATCGTCACCGTCCCCGGCGCCGGGCACATGGTCAACCTCACCCACTCCCGGGCCGTGAACGATGCCCTCACCGAATTGCTGGACCAGGTAGAGACCGAGACCCGGCCGGGCAACCCTGGGTAAGCGTGCTCCGGGACCGTGGCGGAACCCGTGCTGCCAGGACGCCCGGGATTCCCGTTGCTGGTGTGGTCACGGGCCGCATCGGCGCCCGGCCTCGGCCTCGTGGACGCGTGGTCGGGACCCGCAATTGGCGCCGTGGACCTCGCCGACGAGCTCCTCGAGAAAGCCATCCAGCACCACCACGGAGGCCTCTCCGCCTTCGTGCCAGTTCCGGCGAGAAGGGCCAGGTGGGCGTCGTGCGCCTGCATCTGACGCACGACGTGGCGCGGCTTGGCGGCGACGGGCACCCTGGTCAACCGACGCATGGCTTCCGGCGCGAATGGGTGCGCTGCGGGCCTGGGCCGGAGTTCCGAGCAGGTCCTTGGTGTAGACGTAGCCGACCAGTGTCTCGAGTGGGGAGGGGACTGTTTGCACCTGAGTGACCGGCGGATTAGGTGTGGTTCATGAGCGCCCCGGACCCTGACCAGATCTACGACCGCGCCAAGGAAAAGGGCGCCCGTCGGCTGTTCATGCCACCCCTAAAGCAGGCCTCGACCGGGTTCATCGCCGGGGTCACCACCGTCTTCGGCATCGCCGCCCCGCCCATGGCCGAGGAACTGATCGCCCCCCCAGCCTCGGCACCGGACCCGGCAAACTGGCCGGGGCCCTGGCCTTCGGCACCGGACCGGGGTGGTCTTCCTCGCGATCGGCCGCTCCGAACTGTCCACCGAGAACTTCTTCGACCCCGTCGCCGCTGCCATCAACCGACGGGAACCCTCGGCCTGGTTCCGGCAGGGACGGCTGTGGGCCCTGGCGCTGGTGCTCAACCTCGTGGGCGGAACCGTCATGGCCGCGATCTTCACCATCGAGGGCGCATTGCTGTCCGGGCCCACGAGGTTCTGAGGATGGTCGCCGAGGACATCGCGGCCAAAAGCGGCTGAGCGACGTTCATCCGCGCCATCGCCGCCGGCACACTGCTGACCCTGCTCTCGTATCTGTTGCACGCCGCCGAATCAGCCACCAGCCGCATCATCCTGGCCCACCCTGGCTGGGGTCTTCCACGCCCTGGGTCCCTTCGACCACGTCGTCGTCTCCGTGCTGCACCTGCTCTTCGGTCTCTGGCTCGGTGCGTCCATCACCTTCGCGGACCTGGGGTTGGGACTGCCGCATGTGGAGGTGATCTCTGAACTGGCTTGATGGCCGCTATCTGGGCCATATGTATAGCGGAGCAGGGGTGTCCCTACGGCAATCCTCGACGGAGCTCCGGCTGGACGCATGACGAATATAGGAGCATCTGTTGGTGCCTGCCTGCCTCCCCCTGAAGACGGAGGGAAGGCAGTTACAGTAGTGGTCAATACGTGGCACGCAAGCGAGGGAGCCCGCCCCGACATGGAAGGGAAGATGGCTGCCGGCGACGATGACGAGCTCGGATATGTGGTCGAGCAGGCGTCGCTGACCCCGCGCTACCTGATTTACATGACGTTAGCGGGCGTACTGGCCGGGGTGGGCCTGCTGTCCAATTCCGTGCCCATCCTCGTCGGCTCCATGATCATCGCACCCGTGTTGCCGCCCGTCGCGCTCGTCGCGTTCGGTGTCGTTCACGGACAAGCCTCTCTGGCCGCCCGGGGTGCGGGTATCGCCGTCCTCGGGCTCGGCACCGCCGCCGTTGCGGCCGTGTTGGTCGCCCTGCTCATGCAGGTCACCGGTGTGATCCCGCCAGGAACCGAATTGCTTGGCAAGCCGATGCTCGAGGAGCGCGTCCGCCCCGGCTGGTGGACCCTCGCCGCGGCGCTGGCCGGTGGCGTTGTCGGAGTCGTCGCCCTGACCGAGAAGAAGACCGACACGCTGATCGGGACCGTCGCCGCATTAGCGCTGGTCCCGGCCGGTGCAGCGGCGGGCATCGCAGCCCTGGCGGCCGACACAGACCGGGCACTGGGAGGGTTACTGCTCCTCGGCACTAACTTCGCGATGATCGTCGCGATGGGAATCCTCGTACTCGCCGTGCTGCACCGGAAAGCCGCGCCGCTTCCGCTGACGATCTCCGTCGCACTCATCGCGACCATCGTTGTGCTCATGGTCATGGCACACAGCACAGGCGTGACACCGGGACAACCACCCTCGATCCCAAGTTTCTAGTGGCCCGTGGTTGAACCATCTAAACATTTGGTGGGGTGGGATCATGAGGCTGTTAACGACGGTCGAACAGTGAGCAGTAGCGTCGCATCTGCTCAGTATTCGCCCGTCGTCGACAAGACACAGCAACTCCGAGCGGGCACGGTCGTGGTTCCGGTCGAGCAGCTCTCGGAGTGGGCGCTCGACGATCTCAAGGACGAGGCCGCGGGCGTGCACGGGTGATCCTGCACGGGCACCGCGTCAGGAACACCGAGCTCTGTGTGCTGCGCCGGCCCCTGCTGGAAGACATGGGAGGTTCTCCCCCGCGTCGCCCGACCTGCCGCCTCTTCCGAGGCCGACAAAGCAGTGTCAACCGCCGGTATCGACGTCCGGCAGTGGCGTCACACTACAGCTCCCCCATGGGCGAGCTGCTGTATGGGGACATGACCCCGGCCCAGGCCGCTGACTCCCTGGACGCGTTCATCGCCGAACGCGCCCCGGCGCTGGAGCAGCTGCGCTCCACCATGGCCGCGCACGGCCTCGACCCCGACGCACTGCTGAAGGCCACCTCGGAATCGGTGGGCCCGGTGCGGAAGTGGATCACTTCCCAGGCCGGGCAGCTCAGCGTCGACCACAGGCCTCTGGCCGAGGACCCAACCCGACCCTCCTGGCCCAGCTGGGCACGCAACGCCAGACTTGTGGATCCCCACACCCGGCCGCAACGCTGGCCCTGGTCGACGGCTTCACCCCTCACCCCGCCGAGGTCATCACCGCCGCTGTCCCCGGCGTGCACTGGCTCGTCGGGGAGCACCTGATCGGCAACCACCCGACGCTCAACTACCCGGTGCTGGCCGCCGACCACCACCAGATCTTCCTGCCGGCCATCCCCCTCTACAGCGCCTACCAGTCCGCCCACGGCCGTGACCCGATGAGCGGGACCGAGATGCTCGAGCACACCCGGCGCACCATCACAGCGCTGCGTGGTGAAGGCCCGGTGGCTGAGGCTGCCGAGGAGCCGTTGGTGACAGTGGTCGCCGAGGTGAACTGCTTCGACGTCGGACTACGCACCGACCTCACCGCCCAACACCGGGAACTGGTGGAGCGGTTGATCACCGAGCTCACCGACCGCGACGGGGTCGAAGCGGTTTACCGGTACGGGCTCGAAGCACTGGTGGTCAACGCCCCGGACTGGGACGAGACCCCGCTGAAGCTGTGGCTGAAGCTGTGGCTGACCCTGTGGCTGCAACGCCACCTCCACGCCGACGACTGAGCACGACCGCACCCCACCACAGCCCGGCGTCAGCCCGCGCGGCGCCCTCACCACGCCGACCGAAAAGCGTCTTCACCGATGCCAGCCAAACGGGGGCACGGAGGTGGTCCCTACGATGGGGGCATGCCAGCAGGTCAGCGCCCCGGAGGCCCCGCCGTCAGCGTGGTGATCCCGGCGTACAACGAAGAAGCGGTTCTGCGCCGTTGCCTGCAAGCGGTCCTGGCCCAGACAGTGACCGCCGAGCAAATCATCGTGGTCGACAACGCCTCCACGGACGGCACCCGTGCCGTGGTGACCCAGATGCAGGCCGAGCACCCGGACGCCTCGCTGCTGCTCATCGAGCAGAATGCGGAGCAAGGGTTGATCCCCACCCGTAACATCGGCCTCGACAGCTCCCGGGCAGAGGTGCTGGGTCGCATCGATGCGGATTCCGTGCTCGCCCCGAACTGGGTCGAGCAGGTCCAGCGCGCGTTCAAGGACCCGGATCTCGCCGCCACCACCGGCCCGGTGCTCTACTACGACCTCCCGCTGCCCCGGCTGGGACTGACCATCGACAACGCGGGGCGGCAGGTGGTGATGAAGCTGGTCGCCGACCGGCACCCGTTCCTCTACGGCTCCAACATGGCCATCCGCCGCACCGCCTGGCAACAGATCCGGTCCACGGTCTGCCGGGACGAACACGACCGGATGCACGAGGACATCGACCTGTCCCTGCATCTGAGCGAGCACGGGTTGAAGATCGCCTACCTGCCGGCCATGATCGCCGGCGTCTCGGCCCGGCGGATGGACGACACCCCGGAACACTTCCGCTACTACGTCGAGCGCTACCGCCGCACCTACAGCGCCCACCAGACCGCCAGCCCCATCCCCGTGACAGCCACGATCGTCCTCCGCTCCCTGTACTGGCCCCTCAAACTCTGCAAGCTCCTGTACCTACCCCGGACACCTCTGCGCGCAACCACGCCCCCGACCCGGATCCCGGCGACCGAGCATTGCCACGAGCGGCTCCCTGGACACGGTGGCGGCCGCCGCCAAAGGCGCCCCAACGCAGCACAGGCATGTCTCACCACTAAATCCCAACTGCAGCACGGTCCGCAGGGAACATAGTCGATACTGGATCCACAACTGGAACGATCTCGAAGACCTCGCCGGCGCCGCCCACCGGCCATATGTAAAGCGGGGAGTGCCGGGCTGCTCATGCACTCGCTGTCCATCAGCAACCGCTCGGCCGACTCCAGGTGTTGTGGGTCGTGAGGTTCTTGGCGCGGATGCGTCGATGAGATGAGGAACAGGCTCCTCGCCACAGGATGGAAGTTCCTATACCGTCCGTCCGCACGAGAGAGCCCGCTCACGTCCCACGTTAATGCACCCCTGACCCCAAGGACCCGGACCTGGACCCGTTCCTGGTCAGCGTCGAGTTCGCGTTCCCCGAGGCCGAGCAGGGCGCCGTCATCGAGGTCACCGGCACCCTGCGCAACCAGTTCCAGGCACGGATCGACCAGGACGACCAGGACAACGAGGCCGGCTTCTACGACCGTCACGTCGGGGAGCCCTCCCTCGACCAGGCCGCCCTCGACACCGGAAAGCCCTCCGGGCAGTGATCCGGCCCCGCGTCAGGCGGGGAGCAGTTCGATCGTCAGCAACTGGGGCGGGGCGTTGATCCGCATGGGCAGCAGGCTGAACCCGATCCCGCAGGTGACGAACATGTCGTTGCCCTCGGCCCCGTATCCCTCGGGGGCGAAGCCGTCGGCCACGAGCTCCTCCTCCTCGGTCAACCCCATGTAGGACGATTCCGGGCTCCAGGGGAAGGCGATCTGCCCGCAGTGCGTGTGCCCCGCCACCGACATCGGGGCGACACCGGCGGGCAGCTCCGGGAACGTGGTGGGGTTGTGCATCATCACCAGCCGTGGCGCCGCGTCGGGCACGTCGTCGAAGGCCTGCTCGGGGGCGGCCTCCCCGACCGAGGACGGCCCCACCCCGACCACGAACAACCCCGGCCCGGGGCCGTCACCGGGGGCGGGCACGGGGGCGGCCTCGTTGGCCAGGACCTCGATGCCGCGGTCCTCGAAGGCGGCGGTGAGTTCGTCCACGGCCTCGACGGCGTAGTCGTGGTTGCCCATGATGGCGTACACGGGGATGTCCGTCTCCGTGAGGGGCTCCAGCAGCCGGGTCACGTCCTCGATCTTCTCCTGGATGCTGCTCTCGCTCTGGTACAGGAAGTCCCCGGGCAGCAGGACGGCCTCCGGCTCCGCGGCCACGGTGCGCTCCACCACCCGTTCGACCATCCCGGTGTTGTCCCACCACATCCCCACCTGCAGGTCGGAGAACACCATCACCTCCGCTCCGTCCCAGTCCGGGCCCAGCCCGGGGATGCGGGCCTGGATGCGTTCCTCGTCGAGGACGAACCGCGGTTCGACCGCCACCCCGTAGACGGTCACGAGCAGCCCCAGGGCGACCACGACCGCCACCAGACCCTTGAGCCAGGACCGGGCACGGTGGTGCCGACGCTCTGGACGGTCGGGGGCCGTCTCGCCTTTCCGAGCAGCTGGGGAGTTCATCACAGTCCTCTCGTGGGCCAGTAGGCAAGCATGGCGGGCTCGGCGACCGATGAACAGCTGTCGGATCCACCCCGCCAATTTTTCACCCTAGCGGCCCCATCCGGCGGCTCCCACCCGCCGGCCGGCTGCGGTGGCTAGGGATGGGATGGTGCAGGTCGAGTACATGCCACCGTGAACAACCGTCGCCGGAGCACCGAGGAGCACGCTGATGACCCACCGCACACCGCCCCTTGCCGCGGCCGGCCTGGCCGGGACGCTGCTGCTGACCGGCTGCCAGGACGAGACCCGGCTGACCCAGCTGAACCAGTCCGGGGTTCCCACCGAGGAACTGGTCGGGGAGGAGATGACCCTGACCAACGAGGTCGAGGAGATCTTCGGTGAGGATTTCCTGACCATGGGGGACGAACAGACGGTGGTCTACGTGACGGAGATGCCCGAGGACCTGCGCCCCGGCGACGAGGTCGAGGCCACCGGCACCGTCGCGGCGGACGACCTGTTCAGCGAACCCGGCGACCATGACCGGCTGCTCCAGCTGACGGACGAGGAAACCGCCGACTACCTCGTCAACCGCGAGTCCGAGCCCTACCTCACCGAGGCAACCGTCACCGTGGTCGAGTAGGAGCCCGGCGCGTTCGGCCCCCGCCGGCGAGCAACTCCGCTCGACCGCCGCGCAGTCGCGGTTCCGTCACCACCGGGCGACGGAACAAGAACGAGGGAACCCCTCCGACCGCTTCCGCGGCCGGAGGGGTTCCCTCGTCGTTCGGAGTGGGGGCCTAGTCCTGCTCGATCACCTGGGCGTCGTCCGCGACCACACCGAGGTCCAGCTCGCGCTCGACGAGATAGGACACCTCGTCGTCGTTGAAGTCGACTCCCCAGCCGGTCTCGATGTCGGTCTCCACGATCTGGCGGACCGTGCCGGTGACCTGGACCATGTCCCCGTCCTGGATGTCCATGGCGGAGGCGTCCACGCCCACCACCGGGGTGTCGTCCTCACCGACGGTGAACAGGTTCGGGCCGACGACCTCGGTGACCTCGTTCTGCATCGTGACCGTCTCGCTGAGGATCGCCGCCGTCGCGGCGGCGTCGCCCTCCTCAGCTTCCTGCACCGGGGTCTCCTCGGCGCAGCCGACCATCAGGGCCGAGGCGAAAGCGGCCGCGGCGGGCAGGGCGTACATCTTCTTCTTCGAACTGGTCAACATGGCGTTCTCCATCCGATCGTACGGACAGTTGTCGTTTTCATCCTAGTTCGCCGACTGCATGCCGGCGGCGGAGAATCTCTGACCATGGAAACGCCTCTTACATCCGTTAGAGCGACGGTCCCCCGATCCGTTAGGGCGACGGTCCCCCGATCACCCCGTCCACAGCACTTGGCCGTGTGCTTCGCCTCTTGTGTCCTGCCGGGGGACCGGCCGGTCATGGCGCAGTCGCCCGGGTTCCGCCCGTGGGTCACTGCAGGGGAGAGGTCAGCCGGGCGGTGTTGTCGACGTACTTCTGGTACCACGGCCGGGCCCGCCACTCCTCCATGGTGAGTTCGTGGCTGTCCCGGCGGTAGTCCTCGACGACCTCGTCCAGCCGGGCCACGACGTCCGCACCGGCGAACAGGAGATTGACCTCGTGGTCCAGGACGAAGGAACGGATGTCCATGTTCGCCGAGCCGACCACGGCGGCGTCGTCGTCGATGAGCACGAACTTCGCGTGCAACACGTACGGCGGCGGGTAGAGGAAGATCCGGACACCGTCGAGCAACAGCGGCTCGTAGAACGAGCGCTGGGCGTGCAGGGTCGGGATGTGGTTGGAGGTCTTCCCCGTGTACAGGGACACCTCCACCCCACGGCCCACCGCCGCACGCAGGGTGTCGTACATCGACTTGTCGGGCACGAAGTAGGGGCTGCAGATCGTGATCCGCTCCTTCGCGGAGGCGAAGAGGTGGTTGAACATCTGCAGGTTGTTCTCCTGCGCCAGGCCAGGCCCGGACGGCAGCACCTGGCACACCACATCGCCCGGGTTCTCGTCCGACGGTGCCGGATCCAGCTCCGAGGCCCGCTCCGGGATCATCTCGTCGGTCTCGCAGTACCAATCCGTGGCGAAGAGCGCATCCAGGTGCTCCACGACCGGCCCCTGGAGGCGGAGCATCAGTGAGATCCACTGCAGGCCCCGGCGCTTATTGCGCTTCTTGTTGTAGCTGCGGTCGATCACGTTCTGCGACCCCGCAAAGGCCACCTGCCCGTCGACCACCACGATCTTGCGGTGGTTGCGCAGGTCCGGGCGCTGGTACTGCCCCCGCCACGGGCGCACCGGCAGCATCCGCCGCCAGGGGATCCCGGCCGCGTCCAACCGCTGCACCATCTGCTGGTAGCCCGGGTAACCCGCACTGCCCAGGTGGTCGATCAGCACCCGGACCGTGAGCCCGCGCCGGTGGGCGTCCTCCAGGGCCGCGACCACCGGCTCGGTGGTCTTGTCGGAGGCGGCGATGTAGAACTGGAAGTGCACGGAGGACCGTGCACCACGGATCTGCTCGGCGATCTCCTCGAGACAGCCGTTGTAGTCGGGCAGGACCTCCACCCGGTTGCCGCCCGTGAGGGGGAACGCCCCGTTGTGGCCGTTGAGACGGGTCGTCTCGAACAGCCAGTCCGGCAACCGATCCCGGCCGGTGTCCTCCTCGCCGGTGCCGGGCCCGTGCGGATCCACCAGCTGCGCGGCCCCGGCCTGCTTGTTCCTGCGGGACTCCGGCAGCTGGGCCCGCCCCAGCACCAGGTAGGCCAGGGAACCCGGGACCGGGAAAAGGAAGATCGCGGACAGCCAGCCCCAGGCCGCCGCGGGACGCCGGTTGTGCGGGACCGCCCCCACGGCGATCAGGCGGATGGCGGTGCGGACGGCGTGTCGACGGCGCGAAGTCACGATGGGTCTCCTGTACGTGGTTGGTCCCATGGGGCCGGGCGGTCCGCATGACCGACGGCGTGCCTTAGCACCATAAGCAGGCTTGCACGAGGGGACAACCAAATTGGCGCTGGCCAGGGATAATCCCGGCCGCCAGTGATGACATCGTGATTTCTGGGCCGCTCGATCCAGGCGGCGTCCTGAAGATCAGCCCTTACCGGCGGGGCGACCGGAAGACGGGTCCCCGGGGGGCCGCTCCGTTCTCGGCTCGTCCCGTGCTCCCGAAGGCGCCCGGGAGATCAGTCGTCGTAGGTGTGGGCGAGTTGGCGGCGCTGGTGTTCGCGCCGGCTGTAGGTGGCCTCACGGATGGCGTCGTCGCTGTCGAAGTTCGACCCCAGGGCGCCGGCCAGGGTTCCCAAGGAAGCGGCCAGCCAGGACAGGTGCACGTAGTCCAGCAGATTCACGGGATGACCGAGCTGGGACTGGAGGTAGCCGGCTTCGATCACCGCCAGGCCCACGACGAAAAGCACCGACCACAGGACGACATACATCGTCGCCACGCTCAGCCACACCGTGATGATGGTGGAGGCGTTGTCGACCCTGGCCCGCCAGCGGACGTCCGCGTCCCGGGTCCGGTTCCACAGACTGTTGTGGACGATCAGCCATGACGTGAGCGCACCGGTGACCACCACGCTGATCATCGCCAACCGCCCCGGATGGAGGGCGTCGGACAAGTTCCAGATGGCGGCGTAGAAGATGCCGAAGGCGCCGGTGGCCGCGGCGGCGGCCACACTGCTGGCCAACGCCGGCAGCAGGCGCCCGGGACGGTTGCTGCGCACCATGCCGGCCAGCAACCGCAGCCGGTTCAACCACCCGGGCAGCACGATATAGGAGGCGTCTCCCTCCCCCGCCGGATCCACCCGCCGCACCGATTGGTGGCCGAGGGCTTCACTCACCGCTGCCGTCGAAGGATAGTCCTCGGTGCCGTCGCGCACGGAGAGCACCAGAGCCGTCAGCAGCTTGCACGCCCTGCGTGCGAGGCGCCCGGCGCCCAGGGCCGGCACGGAGACCAGCGCCGCGGCGGCCGACGCGCTGGCCTCGCACAGCATCGGATCCCCGTCGTGGGACCGCGGCAGATCCGTCAGATACACCACGTAGTCCCAGCCGTACCGCTCGCGCAGTTCCCCCGCCCTGTCCATCAGCGGGATATCGCCCTCCGCCGTCAGGGGCAGAGTCTCCTGGCTGACCTCCACCTCCCACCGGACCCGCGAACCGGCCTCCGCCTGGCCCGCCAAGTCCTGGGGCAGCTCCTCGGTGAGTGCACGGGCCACCTTCTCCGGCAGGCCCGCATCAGCCAGTACCCCCACCGTCAACGTCTGCACGTGCCATCCCCTTTCCCTTCGGACTCGTATCCCCCGCACCTCGACGAGCTGTACGAACCGCCCGGACAGATCATGCCAGTACCTCGCTCCGCCCGTACCGGGAGTGAAACTCAAGCAGCAGGTAATGGAAGCTCTCGGACACGCCGGTAGAGGGTGGCTCGGGACATGCCGAGGTCGCGGGCGACCTGGGTTGCCGGCTCCCCGGATTCGATGAGCCGCAGCGCGTTTCGGATCTGGGAGTCGGTGAAGGTCTGCCGGCGCCCACCGAGGTCCTTGCCGGCGGCCCTGCGTTTGGCTACGGAGTCGGTGATGCGTTCGCGCGTGATCTCCAGTTCCATTTGGGCCAGGGCGGCCACGACGGTGAACACCATGGAGCCCATCGGGGTGTGGGTGTCCACGTCTCCCCCACCGAGGTTCAGCACCCGCAACCCCGCTCCCCTGCTCCGTAGCGTGTCGGCGAAGGCCAGCATGTTCTGCGTCGACCGACCCAACCGGTCCAAGGTGGTGATCACCAAGGTGTCGCCGTCTTCCAGGGCGGCCACCGCTTTGTCGAATTGTGGACGGGATGCGCGTCCTCCAGACACTCCATGGTCCACATAGAGATCATCGCGCCGCACACCGGCATGCAGGAGGTCAGACACGTGGCGGACTGCGTCCTGCTGCCGCGTCGAGACCCGGCCATACCCGGTCACCTTCCCCGTGTCCAACCCATCTGTCTCGCAACCGACGTTGAGCATCCGATTCTAGAGGCACGGTTGAAGAACCTAGATGCAAGACAGGTCGTACCGCGGAAACATGCGGGTATAAATTTCGCGGACGAGACGTCCCGCATCCTTTGGGTCACGAGAAACGAGACCGATCGTGTTGATGCACCGGCGTCGGGCACTCTCGTCACACCGTCTCAGGCAAGAGAGTTCGTCACGACGAACTTTAGAATACGATGTACCGTACAGCACGGGGGTGTCAGCTTCCACCGGATGTCGTCGAGCGTGGAGGCTCAGACTCCGGCTCGAGGAGGACGGACGACGCCCAGTGGCAGCGCTACGGAGGAGCAGATGGTGAGCAGACAGGCGCGGGCGGCATTCGGCACGGTAATGATGGGGGTGGCCTTGGTGGTGTCCGGGTGCGCCGGGGAAGCGGCCGGAGGCGGTGCTGAGCAGGACCGCCCGGTGGTGCTGACCACGTTCACGGTCCTGGCTGACATCGCGTCCCAGGTGGCAGGGGAGCATCTGAAGGTGGAGTCGATCACCAAGCCCGGTGCGGAGATCCACGGCTATGAGCCCACCCCCGGGGACATCGCGAAGGCCTCCGAGGTGGATCTGGTCCTGGACAACGGATTGAACCTGGAGGCGTGGTTCGCCCAGTTCGTGGCCGAGGTCGACGCCCCGCACGTGGTGGTCAGCGAGGGGGTGGAAGTCATCGACATCGCCGAGGACGCCTACGCGGGCACCCCGAATCCGCACGCGTGGATGTCGCCGGTGAACGTGCAGATCTACGTAGACAACATGGTGGCCTCTTTCAGTGAGCTCGATCCCGAGCACGCAGCCGACTACGAGGCCAACGGCCGGGCCTACCAGGAGGAACTGCAGCAGGTCCAGGACGAGCTGGTCGAGCAGCTGAGCGTGGTGCCCGAGGCGCAGCGGGTGCTGGTGACCTGCGAAGGGGCGTTCTCCTACCTGGCCCGTGACGCCGGGCTGGAGGAGCACTACCTGTGGGCGGTCAACGCCGAGCAGCAGGCCACCCCGCAACAGATCACGGCGGTGATCGAGGTCGTGCGCGACCGTGAGGTCCCGGCGGTGTTCTGCGAGTCCACGGTCTCCGACGCCCCGATGCAGCAGGTGGTGGCGGCCACCGACGCCGAGTTCGGGGGGGCGCTCTACGTCGACTCGCTCTCGGCGCAGGACGGTCCGGTGCCGAGCTACCTGGAGCTGATCCGCTATGACGCCGACACCATCACCGCTGCCCTCACCGGGGCGTCCTCGTGAGCGAGGCAGCGGCCGAGACCGCGATCGAGGTCAGCGACGTCACCGTGCGCTACGGCGACGTCCTGGCACTGGAGGCGGTGAACCTGCGGGTGAGCCCGGGGCGGATCTGCGGGCTGGTCGGGGCCAACGGGTCCGGGAAGTCCACGCTGTTCAAGACCATCACGGGCCAGCTCGTGGCCCAGACCGGAACCGTGCGCCTGCACGGCACCACCCCGGCCCGAGCGCGACGGGCCGGGCTGCTCGGCTACATGCCGCAGCACGAGGCCGTGGACTGGACTTTCCCGATCTCGGTGCGGGAGGTCGTGGCCACCGGCCGCTACGGGTTCCTGGGAACCACCCGCCGCATGCGCAGCGCCGACCACACCGCGGTGGCCCAGGCCCTGGTGCAGGTAGAGCTGACCGATCACGCCGAGCGGCCGATCGGCCAGTTGTCCGGGGGGCAGAAGAAACGGGTGTTCCTCGCCCGTGCCCTGGCCCAGCAGGCCCGGGTGCTGCTGCTGGACGAGCCCTTCGCCGGGGTGGACCAGCCCTCGGAGGTAACCCTCACGACCGTGCTGCGCCGGCTGGCCGACGAAGGCGCCACCGTGCTGATCTCCTCCCACGACCTGGCCGCCCTGCCGGATCTGGCCGATGAGGCGGTTCTGCTCCAGCACCGGGTGCTGGCTCACGGTTCCCCGGATCAGGTCCTCACACCGCGCAACCTGGCGGCCGCCTTCGGCCTGACCGCCACAGGAGCAGGCGCATGAGCGTCTGGGAGTTGTTGGCCGAGCCGATGTCCTACGACTTCATGCTCCGTGCTCTGGCCGCCACGGTGGTTGCCGCCGTGACCTGCGCGGTGCTGTCCTGCTGGCTGGTGCTCATCGGCTGGTCACTGATGGGAGACGCCGTCGCCCACGCGGTGCTGCCCGGAGTGGTGCTGGCCTACCTGCTCGGTGTGCCCTTCGCCCTCGGGGCGGTGGTCTTCGGGATCCTGGCCGTGGCCCTGATCGGTGGTCTGCGCGAGACCAGTCTGGTGAAGGAGGACGCTGCGATCGGAATCGTGTTCACCACCTTGTTCGCCCTCGGGCTCGTGCTCGTCTCGGTCGTGCCCAGCCAGACGGACCTCAACCACATCGTCTTCGGCAATCTGCTCGGCATCAGCCCCGCCGACCTGGCCCAGATCGTGCTCCTGGGGGCACTCGTGGTCATCGCGCTGGTGCTCAAACGCCGGGACTTCACCCTCTACGCGTTCGACCCCACCCACGCCCACGCCCTCGGCCTCAGTCCCCGGCTGCTCGGGGCGGCCCTGCTCGGGCTGCTGGCGCTGACCGCGGTCGTGGCCCTCCAGACGGTCGGGGTGATCCTCGTGGTCGCGATGCTGATCATCCCCGGAGCCACCGCCCGGATGCTCACCGACCGGTTCTCCCGCATGCTCTTCATCGCCCCCGCCGTCTCGACCGGTTGCGCGGTCTTCGGGCTCTACACCAGCTACTACCTCGACACCGCTTCCGGGCCCATGGTCGTCCTCGCCCAAGGGGCGGCGTTCACGCTGACGTACCTGGTCGCCCCCCGCCACGGGCTCCTGACCCGTCTGCGGCGCAACCGGCGCCGGCGATACGCCCGGGAACCCGCCGAGCCGGCCTCACACCGGTGACACCCACACGGCGTCCGTCGTCGCCTCCCCCAGAGTCAGCGCCCGCTCCGTGCCCGCAACCCGTACCGCCACCGCCTCGGAGAACGGCTCCGCCTCGGCCACCTCCAGTTCCGCGCCCACCACCACCCCGTGCTCGGCGAAGTACTGCAACCGGGCCGGAACCGCATCCGAGATCCGCTCGACCCGCACCCGCGCTCCTGCCTGCACCGAGGTCAGCCGGCTCGCCACCGGGTGCGTCACCGTCCCGTCCGCGGCCGGAATCGGATCCCCGTGCGGGTCACGCCGCGGATGCCCGAGAAACGCATCGACCCGTTCCACCAGCTTCTCCGACACCGCGTGCTCGAGCACCTCGGCCTCCTCGTGCACCTCGTCCCAGGAGTACCCCAATGCCTGCACCAGGAACGTCTCCAGCAACCGGTGCCGGCGCACCACCGCCACCGCCTCCGCCCGACCGGTCTCGGTCAATGTCACCCGCCCGTACCGGGCATGCTCCACCAACCCCAACCCGGAGAGCTTGCGCAGCGCATCCGAGACCGTGGAGACCCGCACCCCCACCCGCCGGGCGATCTCCGTGGCAGTGACCGGATCATCCGACCACTCCTGCAGCCCCCACACCGCCTTCAGATAGTTCTGCATGCTCTCCGACAGAGCCACGTTCGACATGCCTCCACCCTAGGCCGAACTCCTTCGCACCGACCGACTGCCCCGGCTCTGCCAGCACAGCAACCGCCCACCAGCCCCCACCCCGATCCCCGGACTGCTCAGCTATACACCTCTCTACGAGACGTCTCGCATCCCATGGGTTGCAGGTCATGCAGGCCCCGAGACCTGCTGCGGAACAACGGAAGGTCCCCGCGGCGTCGAATCAGGCGGACCGACGCCCCCACTTCGCCGACGTCGAGCACGCAACGGCGTGATCCCAACTTCCTCGAGCGGCCTTCGAAGCCATCGAGGATGTCGTGGAGCCCTGAGGAGTTCGGGCACGGATCAACGAGCATGAGCTCATGCTCACGGGCCCACGGGTGCCCACATCGATTCCGACGTGCGCGACGGGCAGCCATTCGAACGACTGACCGATGGACCCCGGGGCACGCAGCAGGGAGAATGACGGTCTCGACCGTGGGGCCGAGACTTCGACCGACCGCCGTGGAGGTGAACGGTGAAGG
Source organism: Kocuria rhizosphaericola (assembly GCF_044462205.1). Lineage (NCBI taxonomy): Bacteria > Bacillati > Actinomycetota > Actinomycetes > Micrococcales > Micrococcaceae > Kocuria > Kocuria rhizosphaericola. Next base: position 42,174 of record NZ_JBISWK010000015.1, read on the forward strand.
CACCGAGAGTCATGCTCCTCCCCGGAGTCGTTCTGCCGGCTGATCTCGCCTACGCCGGCCTCACCACTGTGCTGGGGACCGATGCAGAGATCGCCGTCAAGAACCTCGAGGTCTACCGGGAGGCCTCTCCGCCACCGGGCTACTCCCTGGACACCGAGGTCGAGGGGGCGCTGCGCGAGGCGGACGCCCGCGGATGGCACCGCTTCCACCTCGTCGGCTACTCCGGAGGCGGTGCCGCGGCCCTGGCCTGCGCAGCCAGCCACCCGGGGCGGCTGCTGAGCCTGGGTCTGCTCGAGCCGGCGTGGGCCGGCAGCTGGGGCTGGAGCCCGCAGCACGAGAGGCTGTGGGCCCAGTACGACGAGCTCTCGCAGCTGCCCCACGACCAGTTCATGGCGGCCTTCATGCGGTTGCAGGTACGAGCCGGAGTGCCGTTGCCGGAGCCGCCCCCTGGCCCACCGCCCCCATGGATGAAGCACAGACCCGAGGGCATCCGCGCGCTCATGCGCACCTTCCACACCTACGACCTGGACCGCGAGGCCCTCGCCACCTTTGATCGCCCCGTCTACTTCGCCCTCGGGGGGCTGAGCAACCCCGACCAGTTCGCCGAGGTGGCCGACCGTCTCAGTGCCGTCTTCGCCGACTTCACCCTCGAAGTCTTTCCCGAGCGCCACCACTTCGATCCACCACACCGCACGGAGCCGACGCGGCTGGCGCAGTCGCTGATGGCGATCTGGTCGCGCGGTGACCAGTTGGCTGAAGAGGGTGAATCCTGACCACTGGCGGCGTCCGGGTCGCCGACGGGCGCGCACCGACCCAAGGAAGTGGGACGGTCAACTCACACTCGACGAGACGTCTCGCACCCCATGGCGTGCAGTACAAAGGGAGAGAGGATGGTTGTACATACAAAAGATTGAACAGATCGATGCCCTCTTCCTTTGCCGGCTGCCATGAGGGGCTTGATGTCAAGGAGCAGGTGCTCGGAGGTCCACGTCAGCGCCACAAAACGGTCCGAATTGACATTCACGAACGCTATCCGAAGGATCATCGAGGTGGGGGTGTCCGGGGTCTGAGAACCTGTGCTTCACGCTGTCAGTCGCTCAGACAGCCCCGCCAGAACGACCGATGATCTGCATGACCTTCCAGGGGGATGGATGTTCAGGAAATTCAAGCATGTGGCCGTATGCACGTTGGGGGCAGGATCCCTGATGCTGGTGGGAGCGGCGCCGGCAGCCGCAGCCCTTCCGTACAGCTTTTCGGAGTCCTACGACACCGTCAGCTGCAACAGCTACGAGTCGACGGAGTACTGCCATGCCACCGCGGGCAAGCGTAGTGGTCAGTCGAACCCAGCGGGACGCGGACTCAACAAGGACAAGTACCAGGGGACCTACACGACCACCGTGGACGGCGAAGCAGTCCTCGAGCGGCAGTTCACCAAGAAGGAAGTGACTGCCTGGGACGTCCCGTGGCCGCACGTCAGCCACATGGTGGAGAAGGGCACGATCACCACACCGGAGGGGACCTGCAGCTACCACGCCGTCCAGCAGACCTCGAACTCGGAGCTGCGCGCAAACCACTACAAGGAAAAGTGCGACTCGTGAGCATCAACCAGGTCTGTGTCGTGGCGGGCCAGAAATAGTCACCCTCGAACGCGGCGAAGCGCTTCCACCGGTCCGGCGGAGGTGCTTCGCCGTTCTCGTCGAGCTATGGGTCCACCTTGACATTGGTCTCCTACCACGCCCCGGACAGTGCATCGTCGCCGCACGAGACCCGATCAGCGACCCGCACTGGGCCAGACCCGCGGAGCAACGTCCACCGTCAGGGACGGTCGAGTCTCGCACCCACAGCGACTCATGACCCGTGGGATGAGAAACCCCGGTTGCTGTGATCATCTTCGCTCGTCTCGAGATCCATCCCCCGCGCGCAGAAACGGGAAGGCCTGGGGGTGAGGCCGGCAATCAGTCGTGCGACCGAGTGAGCACCACTTTTTCGGGCTCTCAGGAAGCGGCCCTGAACGGCAACGCAGGCCCTGCCTCGGTCCGAAACCAGGTTTCTCATGGGTTGTCCGGTGTGGCCCGCATCTGGACAACCGGGAGCCGTCGACGGCACTCCCCGAACGCTAGAGCCCTTCGTGCGCCATGTTCGCGAAGCGGGAGTAGTGGCCCTGGAACGCCACCACGATCGTCTTGGTGGGACCGTTGCGGTGCTTCGCCACGATCACGTCGGCCTCACCGGCGCGCGGCGACTCCTTGTCGTAGACGTCGTCGCGGTGCAGCAGGATCACCATGTCGGCGTCCTGCTCGATGGAGTTGTGGACCGTGATGCCGTTGGCGACGAAGTTGTGGTTGCCGAGCACCGTGGCGTCGAAGACCTCCTCGTCGCCGTCGTGCTGGATGGAGACCACAGAGTCCCACAGCAGGTCGTTGACCGCGGCGAGGTCCATGTCCGCGTCGTCGAGCAGCGTCGAGACCTGCGCCAGCTTCGGCGCCGGCTCCGCGGACCGCACCTCGTCGACGCAGTCCCGGACCAGGGTGCCGACGGGCACCGGGTCCGCCAGGACGTCGCCGACGTTCTGCCACAGCTCGGCGTCGGTCTCGGCGCCGGCCGGCACGTCGAGCTCCTCGAGGATCGCGCGGGACGTCTCGCCGAAGTCGCTGCTGCGCCCGATCTCCTTGAGGAACCGGATCTGGTCGTCGTGGTCGCCCACCGCCAGTTCGACCCCGCCGTCCGTCCGCACCACCGACGTCGAGATCCCGAAGCGCAGGAGGAGCCGGCTGAACCGGTCGGCCTGCAGGGCGGCGTCGAAGGACGCCGCGATGTGGGCCTGCCGGCCGTCGAACGCGAGCGTGCCGTGCTCGTGCCAGAACGTCTGCACGAACCGGCGGATCTGTGCCTTCGGCAGGGAGAAGACCTCGGCGGGCAGGGCGGCGTCCCCCTCCGCGAAGGCCTGCGCGGCGTCCTCGACCTGCGCGCCGTCCCACTCCGTGCGCTGCGTCGGTCCGTCGGTGTGCCGGGGCACCCCCAGCCGGTCCCCCACGGAGAGCTCGCCGAGCGGCTTCCACCCGCGGTAGGTGAAGAAGGGGTGGTTCGCGGTCGCCCGGACGGTCTTCCCCGACGCCAGCGTGAGGCGGTGGACGGGCTTCACGCCGGTCGAGAAGACGTGGGTGAGCGTGCGCTCGACGTAGCGCATGTCGTCGTCCAGCGACCACACGGGGACGTCCTGGGCCCCGGACTCGAACAGCTCCCCCATGGTGGTCTCGGCCCCGGTGTCGGAGCGGAGGATGCGGGTGTCCGCGGTGAGACAGCCCGACTCGCGGAGGTCCGAGACCATCGGCTTCTTGTCCTGGCGCTGCTCGGAGCCACGGTTCAGCTGGGACAGGGCGATGACCGGGACCTCGAGCTCCTTGGCCAGCAGCTTCAGGGCACGGGAGAACTCCGAGACCTCCTGCTGGCGGGACTCGACCTTCTTGCCGGAGCTCATGAGCTGGAGGTAGTCGAGCACCACGAGCTTGAGGTCGTGCTTCTGCTTGAGCCGGCGGCACTTCGCCCGGATCTCCATGAGGGACATGTTCGGGGAGTCGTCGATGAACAGCGGCGCGGAGTCCATCTTGCCCATCGTGGTGGCGATCTTGGCCCACTGCTCGTCCTGCAGGCGGCCCTTGCGCAGGTCCTGCATGTTGAGCGTGGCCTCGGCGGAGAGCAGGCGCATCGCGATCTCGTTGCGGCTCATCTCGAGGGAGAAGATCACCGTGGTCTGGTTGTGCTTGATCGCCGCGGACCGCGCGACGTCGAGGGCCAGGGTCGATTTGCCCATGGCCGGCCTCGCCGCGATGACGATCATCTGGCCGCCCTGGAAGCCCTGGGTCAGCTCGTCGAGCTCGATGAAGCCGGTCGGCACGCCGCGCATGCCCTCCCCGCGGGAGCCGGCGGCCTCGATCTCGTCGACCGTGGACTCGATGACCTCCTTGAGCACCGTGTAGTCCTCGGAGGAGCGCCGCTCGGCCACCTGGTAGATCTCGGCCTGGGCGGCGTTGACGATGTCGTCGACCTCTCCGTCGGAGCTGTAGCCCAGCTGCACGATCTTGGTGCCGGCCTCCACGAGCCGGCGCAGCACGCCGCGCTCGCGCACGATCTCGGCGTAGAAGCCGGCGTTGGCGGCGGTGGGCACGGAGGAGATGAGGGTGTGCAGGTACGCGGGACCGCCGACGCGCTCGATCTCGCCGCGCTTGGTGAGCTCGTCCGCCACGGTGATGGCGTCGGCGGGCTCGCCGCGTCCGTACAGGGAGATCACGGCCTCGTAGATGGACTCGTGGGCGGGCTTGTAGAAGTCGACGCCGCGCAGGACCTCCACCACGTCCGCGATCGCGTCCTTGGACAGCATCATCCCGCCGAGCACGGACTGCTCCGCGACGTTGTCCTGCGGCGGGGTCCGGCCGAACTCCCGGTCGCTCCCGGACGAGCGCTCCGACACCATCGACACCTGGTCCACCTCTCCTCGCGCACCCGGCGGACAGCGGAGTGCGCACACGACGACGACGCCGCCCCGACCTTCCGGGCAGCCCCTCCATTCTCGCACCGACCGCGGACACCGCTTGCCGCCCGGGCCCGTCCGTGGACACCATGGATCATGACGCTCACCACAGACCTCAGCGGCCCCTGTTCGTGGGACATCCGGACCACCCGGGCGGAGCTGGCGGCGGGCCGGATCAGCCACGTGGAACACCTCGACGCCCTGCTGGAGCGCCTGCCCACGGCACAGCGGCTGGGGGCGGTGATCAGCGCGGACCCGGAGCTGGCGCGGGCCCTCGCCCACGCCCTGGACCGCCGGGAGACGCGCGGGCCGCTGACGGGGATCCCGCTCGCGGTCAAGGACATCGTGGACGTCGCCGGCTTCCCCACCACGGGCGGGACGCGGGCGCTCGAGCACGACGTGGTGGGCCGGGACGCCCCCGCGGTGGCCCGCCTGCGCGAGGCGGGCGCCCTGTTCACCCTGAAGACCAATCTGCACGAGCTGTCCTTCGGCATCACCTCCAACAACGGCTCGTACGGTCCGGTGCACCACCCCGCCGACCCGGCGCTGAGCCCGGGCGGCAGCAGCGGGGGCGCGGCGGTGGCCGTGGCGGTGGGCCTGGTCCCGGCGGCGGTCGCCGCGGACACCGGGGGCTCGGCCCGCATCCCCGCCGCCCTGTGCGGGATCGTGGGGTTCCGGCCCACGCTGGGCCGCTATCCGTCGTCGGGCGTCCTGCCGATCGCCCACTCGCGGGACACGATCGGCCCCATGGCCCGGACCGTGGACGACGTGGTGCTGCTGGACGCCCTGCTCGCCGGCGAGCACCCGCTCGGCGCGCCCAGCGCGCGGCACCTGGAGTTCGACGACGAGGGCCCCGGCCCGCTGCACGGCGTCCGGCTGGGCGTGCCGGAGCTGTTCCTCGAGGACCTGGAGCCGGGCGTGGACACGGTCTTCGGCGCGGCCCTGCGAGCGCTCGAGGCCGCCGGTGCGGAGCTCGTGGGCGTCGACGTCCGGCCGGCCCGCGAGCCGGCGGCCGCGGCCGGCATGACGGTCGCCCTCCACGAGTTCCTGCCCGACCTGCAGGCCTACCTGGACGCGCGCGGCACGGGGCACTCCCTCGACGAGGTGCGGGACGGGATCGGCAGCCCGGACGTGCGGCGGATCTGGGAGCTGGCGCAGGTGTTCCGGGCCGCCGACGACGAGTACCGGGCGGCCCAGGAGGAGCGCCGGCGGGCCCTGCGGCTGTACACCGGGGCGATCCGGGCCCAGGGGGTCTCGGCCCTGGTGCAGCCGACGTGCCCGTTGACGGCCCGGCCGATCGGCGACGACGAGACCGTGGAGCTCAACGGCCGGCGCGTGCCCACCTTCGACACCTTCACCCGCCACTCCGACCTGGCGGGCGTTCTCGGCACGCCGGGGATCAGCATCCCCGCCGGACGCACCGCGGAGGGCCTGCCGGTGGGGCTGGAGCTCGCGGCGGGACCGGGTGCCGATGCCGTGCTGCTGGACCTCGCGCGCACCGTGGAGGCCCTGCTGCGGGACCAGTGAGCCGGCACGGTCCTCTTCGGGGGACAGCACAACGATTCAGAGCGACAACCATTGACGAATCCAACGGTCCGCCTCTACGGTGAGGGGACCGACGTGCGTGATGCATGTCACAGCGGAGTCGCCGGTGCCGGGCACCGGCAGGACCGACCCGAGGAAGAGGACCACCATGAAGCACCCGTTCGCCAGAGCAGCCGCCGTCGGAACCGTCCTGACGTTCACCCTGACCGCCTGCGGCGGCGGGGGGACAACCGGCGGGGGTGGGGACGGTGAGGAGCTCCAGCCCCTCACCATCGGCGTCATCCCCATCGCGCCGTCCGCACCCGTGCAGCTCGCCCTCGACGAGGGCATCTTCGAGGAGCACGGCCTGGACGTCACGCTCGAGACCGCCCAGGGCGGTGCGGCCATGCTCCCGGCCGTCTCGGGCGGATCCATGGACATCGGCGTGGGCAACCCGCTCTCGGTCATCCTCGCCAAGGACCAGGGCCTCGACATGAAGATCCTCAGCGGCTTCAGCAGCTCCATGCCCGAGGGCGAGGACATCACCGGTGTCGCCGCCAACCGGGACGCGGGCATCGCGTCCTGGGCCGACCTGGCCGGCAAGCGGGTCGCGGTGAACACGGTCAACGGCCAGGGCGACCTGACCATCAAGGAGGCCGTGAGCCAGGACGGCGGCGACCCCGAGGCCGTGGAGTTCGTGGAGATGCCCTTCCAGGACATGCCTGCCCAGCTGGACCGCGGGGAGATCGACGCCGCCTGGGTCCCGGAGCCGTTCCTGACCCAGCTGATCAACGGCGAGCAGACCGAGCTGGTCGGCTACAACTACCAGGACACGGTCCCGGGCCTCGACACCATGGTCACGTTCAGCAGCGCGTCGTTCGCCGAGGAGAACCCGGAGGTCCTCGAGAACTACGACGCCGCGATCGAGGAGGCGCTCCAGTTCGCGCAGGAGAACCCCGACCGGGTGCGCGAGACCATCGTGAGCTTCCTCAACATGCCGGAGGAGGTCGCCGCCGACCTCCGCCTGGAGGAGTTCGACGCCGAGGTGGACCGCGACGAGCTCGAGACCCTCTCGGAGCTGATGCTGAAGTACGACGTGATCCAGAACGAGGCGAACCTGGACGAGATCGTCCAGGCGGACTAGCCTCCCGGGCCCGGCCGCGCCGGCGGGAACTCGTCGGCGCGGTCGATGGCCTCCTCGGTCATCCGCCGGCCGAGCTCGATGAGCTCCCCGGCGCGGTGGAAGTCCAGCAGCCGCCCGGCGCTCTTCGGCACGGTGATGAGCAGGTCGGGCGGATAGCCGGCCAGCCGGTATCGCAGCACCATGGACTGCAGCACCTCGAGGGAGAGCTGCATGACGTCGAGCGTGCGCAGTCCCGCCGGCAGAGCGCCGAACCCCTCCTGGTCGAGCGCCTCCGCGGCCTCCTCGACGACGTCCTGGACGGCTTCCTCGACGAGGGCCTCGTCCACGTCCACCGGGGCCGCACCGGCGGGGCGCCGGAACCGGGCCGGGGTCCCGCGGCCGCGCGTCTCCGCGAAGCGCTCCAGGACGCTGCGCGTCAGCTCGCGGTCCAGCACGTGGGAGGCGCTGCGCCGGAACCGCTCCGCCCACTCCTCGGCGGGACGCACCGCGGCCGTCTCGTGGGCGGGGACCCTGCCCTCCCCGGACTGCTGTCCCCCGGAGAGGGAGACCGCCACCGTCACGTCCGCGCGGGTGGCGACGGTCGCCGCGATGGGCACCGGGTTCATGATCCCGCCGTCGGCCAGCAGCCGCCCGTTGAGCATGACGGGGGTGATGATGCTGGGCAGCGCGACCGACGCGCGGACGGCCACGTCCACCGGACCCTCCTGGAACCAGACCTCCTTGCGGGCGAGCAGGTCCGTGGCCACCGCGGTGAAGGGGATCGGCAGGTCCTCGATGAGCGTGCCGTCGAGCAGCTCGCGCACCTTCGCCATGATCTTCTCCGCACGGATCACCCCGGGCGCCGAGGGGGACGGGTCCAGCAGCCGCAGCACGTCCCGCTGGCTCAGGCCCCGCACCCACTGCGTGTACGCCTCCAGCTGCCCGGCGGCGTGGAGCCCGCCCACCAGCGCCCCCATCGAGCTTCCCGCGACGGTCACGATGTCGTACCCGCGCTCCTCGAGGACCTGGATCACGCCGATGTGGGTGTAGCCGCGAGCGCCGCCGCTGCCCAGCGCCAGTGCCACACGAGTGGTCCCGCTCATCCGGTTCCCCTTCCCCGTCCCGGAAGGCGTCCGGGACCAGCGGCCCGCACGCGCGGACCCACTGGGTAGCCTGGCAGGACATTCCGCGGAGGGAAAGGACACCGTCCGTGGACCTCGACGGACGCCGCGGCATCACCACCGGGGCCGGCAGCGGCATCCGACGTCGTCTCGCGGAGGAGTTCGGCAGCAGGCGCGCCTCCCCGGGGCGGTCAGTCCTGCTCGTCGCCGCGCCGGTCCCCGTCCGCGCCACCGGCCAGCCGCTCGGCGATCCAGGCCGCGGACGGCCCGAGCTCGAGCTGCCGGATCTCCGCGGGAATCTCTATCCCCGCCGACCGGTACGCGCGGACGAGCGCCGAGATGACGGCATCAAGCGCTTCGTTGGTCTCCATCTGCTGGGAGCCCGACCAGAACATCACGGCGATGTTCACCGTCGAGGCACCGGCCTCCTGGACCAGTGCCCGGGGCGGCGGGTCGTCGTGGACCGCGGGCACGCCGCGGACGGCCGCGAGCGCGAGCTCGCGGGCCCGCTCGAGGTCCGTCCCGTACGCGACGCCGACCAGCACGGTGCTGCGGGTCCGCTCGTAGCCGGTCTGCACGGTGATGACCCCGCCGTGCGCCACGCTGTTGGGGATGAGCACCCGCTTGCCGTCGAAGGTCCGGATCACGATCTCCCGCAGGTTGACGTCGATCACGGTTCCGCTGACGTCCCCGATGGCCACTTGGTCCCCGGCCCGGAAGGGCTCCCGGTACACGGTGAGCACCCCCGCGAAGAGGTTCCCGAGCACCGACTGGGCCGCGATGCCGACCGCCACGGAGACGATCCCCAGCCCGCCCAGGATGCTGGAGAACCGCACGCTGGGGAACGCGATGGTCAGACCGACGGCCAGGGCGAAGGTCAGGAAGACCCACCCGCCGATCGTCGAGAACACGGCCGCGTAGCTGGGGCCGCGGCCACGCGCGCGGAAGACCCGGCGGAGCACGAACCGGAGGAGGCGGGACAGCAGATAGCCGCCGAGGACGATCCCGGCACCGAGCAGGAGGTCCTCGAACCGGATCGGCGGAAGGCGGATCTGCTCCGCGACAAGGGCCTCGCTCATCATGGGCCCAGCCTATCCAGCCCCGGTTCTCCACCCTGTGGACAACTCGTGGAAAACGCCGTGGAGGGCTGTGCACAGGATGGGGAGAACCCTGTGGAAAGTTATGCACAGCCCCCCGTTCACCCTGCTCTGACGTGGGAAGACGTTCATGCACACCCTGTGCAGGGGCGGTATGGACAAGACCCGTGCCGTCCACAGCGCAGTGTTCGTCGGCTCGTGTTCCGGCCCACGTCGGAGGCCGGTCGCCCGGAGCGCCGCACGCCCGGCAGCACGGGCCGGCCGACGGTCGCCGCCGGCCCCGGGCGGACGTCCGGGCCCGGCCGAGAGGCCGGGCGCCGGGCCGGACCTGCCCCTCAGGACACCGACGCGAGCAGCGCCAGCCACAGCAGCGGGTGGCAGAGCACCGACAGCCCGAGCAGCACCAGGAACCGGACCCGGGCGGACGAGAACCCGATGGCTCCCGCGAGGGCCACCACCGCCGTCACGGTGGCCCCCACCGCGGCCGCGACGAACCCGATCACGAAGAACGCCATGGACATCTCGGGTCCCGCGGAGTTCCCGCCCAGGAATGCGACGGCGAAAGCCAGTACGGTGAAGAGCAGGCACCCCACGCCGAACCAGTACAGGGCGGACGGTGTGACGCGGGAGATCAGCGAGGGCATGCACCCATTGTCCCCCGGAGCACTCGACGGCACCGCCGCGCCGCCCCACGAGCTCCCGCACCTCCGACCCGACCACCCGACCCACCCAGGAGATCCCCGTGGACGACAACCAGCGCATGTGGGAGGACCGGTACGCCTCCGGGGCGCCCTCCCCCGACGGCGCCCAGCCGCACCCCGAGGTCGCCGCCCTCCTGGACCGGACGGCCGGGGAGCGCACGGGCGGCCCACCGACAGCCACAGCCCTCGACCTCGGCGCGGGCACCGGCCGCCACACCCTGGCCCTGGCGGCCGCCGGCTATGACCCCACCGCCGTGGACTTCTCCCCCAGCGCCGTGCGGACCGTCACCGGCGCCCTGGCGGAGCGCGGTCTCCCGGGCCGCGCCCTGATCGCCGACCTGCGGACCTGGTCCCCCGAGCAGGAGCAGCGCTCCGGGCCCGACGCCGTACCCGCGAAGTTCGACCTGATCGTCTCCGCGTACTTCCAGCACGACCTGGCCCTGTTGCGCCGCGCCGCCGAGTGGCTCGTCCCCGGCGGCCGGCTGCTGTGGATCACGCATGCCCCCGGCAGCGTCGAGGGCCCGCCCCCGACCGTGCCCCGGCCGACCCTGCAGGAGACCGTCGCCGTGCTCGAGGGCAAGGGCCTGGACCTGCTGCGCGCCGAGCAGGTGCGCACCACAGATACCGCGCTGGACGTGGTCGTCGAGGCCGTCCTGCCCCGCTGACCGGTCCGTCACGAGATCCCGGACATGCGGAAAGGGTCCCCGCGGCGCACCGCGGGGACCCTTTCCGTGCTCGGACGGACCGGAGGAACCGATCAGGCGGGGACGACCTCGAACTCGACGTTCGCGTTGACGTCCTCGTGCAGGCGCACGGAGGCCTGGTACACACCGGTGGTCTTGATGTGCTGGTTCAGCTCGACCTTGCGCTTGTCCACGGCGCCGAGGCCGGCGGCCTCGACGGCCTTGGCCACGTCCTCGGCCTTGACGGTGCCGAAGAGGCGACCCTCGGAGCCGGCCTTGACCGGGATGGTCACGGTCGCGGAGGTCAGCTTCTGCGCCAGGACCTGGGCGTCCTCGAGCGAGGCGACCTCGCGCGCGGCGCGGGCCGCCTTGATGCTCTCGATCTGCTTCTCGCCGCCGCGCGACCACGGGGTCGCGAAGCCGCGCGGGAAGAGGTAGTTGCGGGCGTACCCGTTCTTGACCTCGACCACGTCACCGGCAGCGCCGAGACCCGTGACCTCGGTCGTCAGGATGATCTTTGCCATGAGTGTCTGTCCTCTCTGATCAGCGGCCGGCGCCGGAGTAGGGCAGCAGCGCGACCTCGCGGGCGTTCTTGATCGCCAGGGCGATCTTGCGCTGCTCCTGCACGGTCACACCGGTGACACGGCGGGCGCGGATCTTGCCGCGATCGGAGATGAACTTGCGCAGCAGCGCAACGTCCTTGTAGTCGATCTCAGTGACTTTGGCAGCCTTGAGCGGGTTCTGCTTTGGTTTGGGCTTACGGAGTTCAGCCTTGGCCATCGTGGTGCTCCTTGTTCTTCGAGTGGAGCCCGCGGCTTGTCACCGCGGGATGGGGTGGATGGGAAAAGTGCGGAAGGTCTAGAACGGCGGTTCGTCGTCCTGGCCGCTGCCCCAGTCGTAGTTCCCGCCGGAGGACTGGCTCCAGGGGTCGCTCTGGGGTGCTGCCTGCGGAGCGGACTGACGCCCGCCGCCGGAGCGGCCGCCCTGGCCGAAGCCGGCGCCGCCGCCCTGCTGGCCACCGCCGCCGAAACCGGAGTCGCCCCCGAATCCGCCGCCGGCCGGGGCGCCGGCCGGGGCGCCGGCGCCGAAGCCGCCGCCCTGCTGGCCGCCACCGCCGCCGAAGCCGCCGCCGCCCTGCCCGCCGGAGCGGGCGTTGCGGTTGACCTTCGCGGACGCGTAGCGCAGCGAGGGACCGACCTCGTCGACGTCGAGCTCGGTGACGGTGCGCCGCTCGCCTTCCTTGGTCTCGTAGGACCGCGACTTGAGCCGACCCTGGACGATGACGCGCATGCCCTTCTGCAGGGACTCCGCCACGTTCTCGGCCGCCTCGCGCCACACGGAGCAGCGCAGGAACAGGGTCTCCCCGTCCTTCCACTCGTTGGACTGGCGGTCGAAGGTGCGGGGCGTGGACGCAACGGTGAAGTTGGCCACGGCCGCACCCGACGGGGTGAAGCGCAGCTCGGGGTCAGCGGTCAGGTTGCCGATTACGGTGATGACGGTGTCACCAGCCATGTGGACCTCCCGGGTCGAGGATGTTCGCGGTCGTGCGGGACGTGCTGGGATCTCTCAGCATCTCACCGGGGACCCGTCGGGGCGCCCTCGGCGATCAGTTGTGAAGTCCTACTCGGCGGAGATCTTCTGCTCTTCCGGGCGGATGATCTTGGTGCGCATGATGGCCTCGTTGAGGTTCAGGACGCGGTCGAGCTCCTGGGTGGTCTGCGGGGTCGCAGTGAAGCGGACGACCGCGTAGATGCCCTCGGTCTTCTTCTGGATCTCGTAGGCGAGGCGACGACGGCCCCAGATGTCGACGTTGTCGACGGTCCCGTTGTCCTTGGTGACGACATCGAGGAACTTCTTGAGAGTCGGCTCCACGGCACGATCCTCGACCTCGGGGTTGATGATCACCATCAGTTCGTACTCACGCATGTTCGAACCCACCTCCTTCGGGCTGAGCGGCTGCGGTCCTTCCGCAGCAGGAGGTTCTGTAGCGTCGTCCGCGCGCCGGCACCGCACGTCGGGCGGCGGGCACACAGACCTCACAACACTACTACATGCGGGGGCCGGCGCCGAACGTGGCGCTCACCAGCGGTAGGCGCTGCGGGCGATCGAGGCGTTCACGAGGGCCGTGCGGAACGGCATGGTGAAGATGTCCAAGAACATCAGCAGCATCCACGGGATCAGGAACAGGATCCCGACGCCCACCCCCGCCAGGGTCCAGCCCAGACCGCCGAGGAACAGGTAGATCAGGCCCCAGACCGGCTGGCGCAGGTAGAACTTGTGGATGCCCAGCCAGCCCAGGAAGAGCCACAGGACGTAGGCGAGGAGCACGGACTTCCCGCCCACCACGTTGACCACGGGCGGCCCGGCGGGCGCGGCCCCGGGGCCGCCTCCGCCGAACTGCTGCCCGGACGGCCGCCCGTAGGGCGCCCGGGGGTACCCGGCGCGGCCGGGATCGTTGTTCAGCGGGACGGGACGGTAGTACTCGGGCTCGGGAGCCACGGGGGTCCTTTCGGCACGGACGGGATCTCGGGGAAGCCGTCCACGGGGAACGGCCCGACCAGTTCAACGGTCCGTCCGCGGGCGCTATTCCGGGGCGCGGTCCGCCACGGGGGCGCTCGGCGGGACCCCGCACGGGCGGCGTCCCGGGCCCCCGGGGGCGACGCGAGGGCGGTTCCGATTAGGATACGCTTTCCTTGCCAAATGATCGTCGCGCGGTCCCTGAGCGCCGCGCCCTCAGGAAGAGGCCCCGATGCGTCGTCGTTCCCTGTACGCCACCACCGGCATCCTGACCGCACTGACCACCCTGGTCACGGGATGCGGCACGCTCGGTCTGGGCGAGCAGCCCGCCGACCTGCAGATCTACTCGGCACGGCACTACGACCTCGAGGGCGCGTTCGGCGAGTTCACCGACGAGACCGGCATCAGCGTCGAGTTCATCACCGGCGACGACGCCGAGCTCCTCGAACGGCTCAAGGCCGAGGGGGACGACAGCCCCGCGGACGTGTTCATGACCGTGGACGCGGGCAACCTGTGGAACGCCGCCCGGCAGGACGAGCTGGCCGCACTGGACTCCGCGGCCCTCGAGGAGGCGGTCCCGGAGGACCTGCGCGACCCCCAGGGCAGGTGGTACGGCCTGGCGATGCGCGCGCGCACCGTGACCTACAACCCGGACAACGTCGACACCGCGGAGTTCGACCCCGAGGAGACCTACGCGGGACTGGCCGACCCGAAGTGGCAGGGCCGGCTGTGCATGCGGGACGCCACCTCGGCCTACACCCAGTCCCTCGTGGCGAGCCTGATCGACCTGCACGGCCGGGAGCGGGCGCTCGAGATCGTCGAGGGCTGGGTCGAGAACGACGTGCAGATCATGAGCAACGACATCCTGCTGCTCGAGGCCATCGACGCCGGCACGTGCGACGTGGGCATCAACAACCACTACTACCTGGCGCGCACCCTCCAGGAGAACCCGGACCTGAACGTGGACCTCTTCTGGGCCAGCCAGGAGGGCGCCGGCACGCACGTGAACATCTCGGGGGCCGGCGTGGTCGAGGGCTCGGACAACCCCGAGGACGCCCAGCGGCTCATCGAGTGGCTCGCGACCGACGGCCAGAACGCGTTCGTGGACGCCAACCACGAGTTCCCGGTCAACCCCTCCGTGGAGCCCGCGCCCAGCATCGCGGCCTTCGGCGAGTTCGAGCGGATGCCCCTGAACGCCGAGGCCTACGGGGACCTCAACGCCGAGGCCGTCGACCTGCTGGCCGAAGCCGGCTACCAGTGACAGAACCCGCCGTCCTCGCGGACACGAGGACACCGGTCCGCCGACCACGCCGTGCGCCCGGCACGGGCCGCCCGGCGTGGTCGGCGCTCGTCGTCGTCGTCGCCGTGGTGGTGGCCACCCCGGTCCTGGCGGTGGTCGTGGACGGCCTGGGCAGCCTGGGCGCCGCCACCCCGCCGCGCGATCTGGGCCGGATGGTGCTCACCACGCTCCTGCTGATGCTGGGCGTGGGCGCGGGCACCCTCGTGGTGGGCGGCGGGCTCGCATGGCTCGTGACCGCCTTCCGCTTCCCCCTGCGGGACGTCCTCGTCTGGCTCCTGGTCCTGCCGCTGGCCATGCCGGCCTACATCCTCGGCTTCGTGTTCCTCTCCGTCTTCGACGTGGCCGGTCCGGTGCAGGGGGCCCTGCGCTCCGTCCTGGGGCCGGACGTGTGGGTGCCCGAGGTCCGCTCGCTGCCCGCCGCCGTGCTCGTGATGTCCCTGACGCTCTACCCGTACGTCTACCTCCTGGCGCGCTCCGCACTGGTCGAGCAGACGACCGCGACCTACGACGCCGCGCGGACCCTCGGCGCCGGCCGCGGGCGCGCGCTCCGGCGGGTCCTGGTCCCCCTGGCCCGGCCCTCGCTCGCGGCCGGACTGGCCCTCGTGATGATGGAGACGCTCACCGACTTCGCCACGGTGCAGTACTTCAACGTGCAGACGGTCTCCGTGGGGGTCTACCTGGTCTGGAAGGGCACCTTCGACTTCCACTCCGCCACCCAGCTCGCCGTGCTCGTGCTGCTGTTCGCCGTGGCGGTGCTGACCGGCGAGCGGCTGCTCCGGGGCCGGGCCCGGTTCCACCAGCGGGGCGGCCGCGGCCAGGGCCTGCAGCCGCAGCAGCTCACCGGCTGGCGCGCGTGGGGCGCCACCCTGCTCGCCCTCGCCGCCCTCTCCGCCGGATTCCTCGTGCCCGTGCTGCAGCTGATCGTGTGGGCCGTCGGGGAGGCCATCGGCAACCCCGCCTCCCTCTCCGACCCGCGCTTCGCCCAGTACCTCGGCAACAGCCTCGTGGTCGCCGGGATCGCCTCCGTGGCCTGCGTGGCGCTCTCGCTCGCCGTCGCCCACGGGGTGCGGATGGGCGGCGGCCGGGCGGTCGCCTTCGCGGCGCAGCTCACCACCTTCGGCTACGCCGTTCCCGGGGCGGTCGTGGGCATCGGCGTCCTCATCGCCTTCGCCGGGCTGGACACCGCGCTCGAACGGGCGGGCGTGCCCGGGGGCACGGGGCTGCTCGTGACGGGCTCGGTGCTCGGCATCCTCTACGCCTACGTGATCCGCTTCCTCGCCCCGGCCTACCAGGCCGTGGACGCGAGCCTCGCCAAGATCTCCCCCACCGTCACCTTCTCCGCGCAGAGCCTCGGCGCGTCCCCGCTCCGCGTTCTCACCCGGGTGCACCTGCCCATCGCCCGCCCGGGGGTCGCCACGGCCCTTGTCCTCGTGGTGATCGACGCCGTCAAGGAGCTGCCCATCGTGCTGCTCCTACGCCCGTTCGGCTTCACCACGGCCTCCGTGTGGGTCTACGAGCTGGCGCGCGAGAACTTCTGGGAGAAGGCGGCCCTGCCGGCGCTCGTGATCGTGGCCGCGGCGGTCGTCCCCGTGTTCTTCCTCGTCCGGCAGGCCCACCGGTCGGACCGCCGCGGAAAGGTGTCCCCATGACCGTGCAGACCACGAGCCCGCGGACCGCGTCCGGCAGCGGCGGCAGCGTGCCCGCCCTGGTCCTGGAGGAGCTGAGCAAGCACTACGGGTCCTCCGTGGGCGTCAGCGGACTGGAGCTGACGGTCCCGCCCGGTGAGCTGGTGACCCTCATCGGCCCCTCCGGCTGCGGGAAGTCCACCACGCTGCGCCTCGTGGCGGGTCTCGAGCGGCCGGACGAGGGCACGATCCGCATCGCCGGGGACGTGGTGGCGGGCCGGCGCCGGTTCCAGGAGCCCGAGCGGCGCCGGGTGGGCCTCGTCTTCCAGGACCACGCCCTGTTCCCGCACCTGACGGTCGCGAAGAACGTGGCCTTCGGCCTGGACCGGCTCCCGCGCCGCGAACGGACGGCCCGCGTGGGCGAGGTCCTCGAGCTCGTGCGGCTGGGCCACCTCGCGCACCGCTACCCCCACGAGCTCTCCGGCGGCGAGCAGCAGCGCGTGGCTCTGGCCCGGGCCCTCGCGCCCCGCCCCGCCGTGGTGCTCCTCGACGAGCCGTTCTCCAGCCTCGACGAGTCGTTGCGCGCGCAGGTGCGCCGGGACACCGTGGCCACGCTGCGCGAGACCGGCACCACCGCGGTGCTGGTCACGCACGACCAGACGGAGGCCCTCTCGGTCGGCCACCGCGTGGTGGTCATGCACGACGGGGTGATCGAGCAGTCCGACACCCCGGAGAAGGTCTTCGAGCAGCCCGCCACCCGGTTCGTGGCCTCCTTCATGGGGGACGCGGACTTCCTGCCCGCCCGCGTCCACCGCGCCCTGCTCACCTGCGAGATCGGCATCGTCTCCACCGTGCCCGGGTGGGCGGACAGCGACGTCGACGTCGACGTCGTGCTGCGGCCCCACGAGGTCGCGCTGCGGCCGGACCCCGGCTCCCCGGCGCGGGTCTGCGCGGTCGAGTACCACGGCGCGTTCGTGCTGCACCACGTCCGGCTGGCCTCCGGGCGCACGCTGCGCTCCTGGCAGCCCCACAACGTGCGCCACCCGGTGGGGACCCCGGTCGCGGTGACGGTCACGGCCGGGACCACCCCCACGCTGCTCGTCGACGACCGGGCCGTCACGGCCCCGCCGCCGCGGTCCTCCGACGGCACGTCGAACCGGCGCTCCCGCATGTCGGACGAATTAGGCAAGACTTTCCTTAGCTAAAGGTTTTCTCTACCCTGGTGCAGGTGAGCCTCCAACCTGACCTCGCCCGGGTCGCCTTCGCCGCCGATCTCGCCCGCCACGGGGACCGCCCCGCCGTCCTCACTGACGAGCACGTCCTGAGCTACCGGGAGCTGGCCGAACGCGTCGAGGACGTGGCCGCGCGGCTGGGCACGGAGCGCCGGCTGGCGGTGCTCGCCGCGTCCAACGACGTCGACTCCCTCGTGGCCTATCTCGCGGCCCTCACGGCCGGTCACCCCCTCCTGCTGGTCCCGGCGGACAAGCCGGCCGCCGTCCGGTCGCTCGTGGCGGCCTACGACCCCGACGTCGTGCTGCGCTCCGGGAACGGGACCCCGGTCCTCGAGGAGCGGCGCCCGGGCACGCGGCACGAGCTGCACCCGGACCTCGCCCTGCTGCTGAGCACGTCCGGCTCGACCGGCTCCCCGAAGCTCGTGCGGCTCTCGCACGAGAACCTGACGGCCAACGCGGAGGCGATCGCCGAGTACCTGGGCATCGGGCCCGACGACCGCGCCGCCACGACGCTGCCGATGAGCTACTGCTACGGGCTGTCGGTGCTCAACAGCCACCTCTCGCGAGGCGCCGGGCTGGTGCTGACGGACCTCTCGGTGGTCGACCCCTGCTTCTGGGACCTGTTCCGGGCCCACCGCGCCACGTCCTTCGCCGCCGTGCCCTACACCTTCGAGCTGCTGGAGCGCGTCGGGTTCGCGGACATGGATCTGCCGCACCTGCGCTACGTCACCCAGGCGGGCGGGCGGCTCGCCCCGGAGAAGGTCGAGCACTGGGCGCGGAGCGGCCGGCGCCGCGGCTGGGACCTGGTCGTGATGTACGGGGCCACGGAGGCCACCGCCCGGATGGCGTACCTGCCCCCGGAGCTGGCGGTGGAGCGCGCCGGGACGATCGGGGTGCCGATCCCGGGCGGGGAGTTCCGCATCGATCCCGTGGACGGGCTGCCGGACGGGGAGCTCGTGTACAGCGGGCCCAACGTCATGCTCGGCTACGCGGAGCGCCCGGAGGACCTCGCCGCCGGGCGGACGGTCGAGGAGCTGCGCACCGGGGACCTCGCCCGCCGCCATCCGGACGGGCTCTACGAGGTCGTGGGGCGGCGCAGCCGGTTCGTCAAGATCGTGGGGCTGCGCGTGGACCTCGGGCAGGTCGAGCGGATCCTCGCCGGGCTCGGCGTGAACGCGGCCGCCGCGGGCTCCGACGAGCGGGTGGTCGTGGCCGTCGAGGGGGAGCAGGACACGTCCCTGCTCGCCAAGGTCGTGGCCGAGAGCATCGGCCTGCCGCGCCCGGCCGTCGAGCTGCACGCGGTCGAGCAGCTTCCCCGTCTGGGCACGGGCAAGGTGGACTATCCGACGGTCCTGGCGCTCGGCGCGCCGCCCGCCGCCGACGCCGAAGCGGTGCCGGGCCTGGCCGAGGGCCCCGAGGACGTCCGACGGATCTTCGCCGAGGTGCTCGACCGTCCCGACGTCGGCGACGACGACACGTTCGTCTCGCTGGAGGGGGACTCGCTGTCCTACGTGGCGGCCTCCGTCCGGCTGGAGCAGGCCCTCGGGCACCTCCCGCCGGACTGGCACCTCACGCCCGTGCGGGACCTGGCTCCTCGGGACGCGCGGCGCGGACGGGGTCTCGTCTCGTTCCTGGAGACCGGCATCGTGCTCCGGGCGGTCGCCATCGTGTGCATCGTGATGACGCACGTCGAGCTCCTCACGTTCCAGACCGCCCACGTGCTCTTCGCGGTGGCGGGGTACAACTTCGCCCGCTTCCAGCTCGGGGGGGCGCGGATCCCGCGGCTGAAGCGCCAGCTGCGCAGCCTCGGACGGATCGTGGTGCCCTCCGTGGCGTTCATCGCCGTGGCCCATCTGCTCACCGACGACTACACGTTCGCCAACGTCCTGCTGCTCAACGGCATCGTCGGACCCCAGGAGCTCACGTCCCAGTGGCACTTCTGGTTCGTCGAGATGCTCGTCTACGTGCTCGTGGCCGTCACCGCCCTCATGGCGTTGCCCTGGGCCGACCGTGCCGAGCGTGCCGCCCCCTGGCTCTTCCCGCTCGCCCTGCTCGCGATCGGGCTGGTCAGCCGGTACGACATCGTGGACCCGGGGCTGCCGAAGCCCGCGCCGGTGTTCTGGATCTTCGCCCTGGGCTGGGCCGCGGCCCGGTCGCGGACGACCCTGCAGCGCTCCCTCGTCACCCTGCTCACCCTGCTGTCCGTGCCGGGCTACTTCGACAGCACGGTCCGCGAGGCCACCCTGGCCGCCGGGATCCTGCTGCTGCTGTGGGTGCCCACCCTGCCGGTGCCCGTGGGCCTGCGCCGGGTGACGGCCCGGCTCGCGAGCGCGTCCCTGTACACCTACCTCACGCACTGGCTGGTCTACCCCGTGCTGGTGCCGGTGAGCCCGGTCCTGGCCGTGCTCGCCTCCCTCCTCGTGGGAGTGGCCTACTGGATGCTGGCCGACCGCGTGATGGGCGGACTCCGGCGCGGACCGGCACGCACGAAGGAGCCCGCTGACGACGCACCGCTCACGGCTGCTCCAGGCCCACGCTGATCTCCGCGCTCTGCCCCGTGGAGCGCACGGCGGCTCGGACGGGGAACTCGATCCGCTCCGTGACCGTCTCCCCGTCCTCCTCGTAGCTCAGCCGTGCCACCGCGGGCCGGTACGGATCCGCCGTCCAGCGCAGCGGATCCCCCGGGTCCTGGACGAGGACCAGGGCGGGCCGGGAGAGCAGCCGCCACCGGACGCCGGTGAGCTCCGGATCCGGCGCCCCGGACACCGCCGCGGAGGGCTCGAGGGGCATCTGCGGCGCCGCGTAGCGCCGGGACGAGGGGCACTCCTCGGAGGACAGCTCCTCCGAGGCCATGCAAGTCTCCAGCCACTCCTCGATCCGGTCGTCGACCTCCTGCCACATCCTCGGCGAGGGCTCGATCCGCAGCGCCACCGTGGCCGGCTGCGGATCCCGGAACGCCACGGTGTGCGGCTCGAGGGGCGGGTCCACCGCGTAGTAGGAGTTCCCCGGCAGCCCGATCGCGTAGTCCCCGGGCAGGGCCTCGAAGCGCCACGTGCCGCCGGGGCCCTGGGGGTCGGGCACCCGCTCGTCCGCGTCCGGGCGGACGCTCTCCCCGTTGACGGAGAGCTCGTCGAGAGGGGCGGGCAGATGGATCGAGAGGGGTGCCGCGTCCGGGGAGTCCAGCTGCCACTGGTCGTTGAAGGGACCGGTCCGCCGCACCTGGTGCACCGGGTAGACGTGCACCTCCTCCCGGTCCCGGGCGCCGTCCGGCCCGTCCCACCACACGCGCGCCCGCACCTCCGCGCGGCTCCCGCTGCGGTCCACGCCCAGGATCTCGTGGCCGCTGATCCGCCCCGCGGCGTTGCGGTACACGCGGTTGGAGAAGATGGTCAGCGTGGGGTCCGCCATGACGTCCTCGGTGCGGGACAGCAACTGCCGCGAGCTCCCGTCCTCGAGCCCTCCGAGCCACGCCGCCACCGGGTCCTGCGGCTCCCGGTCGACGAAGACCCAGTTGACCGCGGAGCTGAACACGGTCACGAGGACCACGACGACCGTCAGCCAGTGCAGCAGCGTCCGCCGCAGGTCCCGGGCGTCGACCGCGGAGAGGGCCTGGCCGGCCTCCCGCTCCCGTGACACCGACACCGCAGCTCCCATCCCCGTCGGTCCGTCCGGCGCTCGCGCCGGAGGTCCGGGTCATGTCCCGGCCCACCAGCTCACATCGTAGAGCCGGTGCCGCGGCCGCGGCGGGAGGACCGCTAGAGCGCGCGTCTCCTGGTGACCAGGACCCCGGCCGCCACGAGCACCAGCCCCCAGGCGCCGTAGATGAGACCGGACTCCACGTGGTTCAGCGCGGCCTCCGAGGGCTGGTACATCGACGTCAGCTGGGCGCCCGCCGCCGCGGGGGAGTACGGCTTGACGTCGTCGAGCCACTCGAAGGAGAGCGCGAAGAGCACGACCTCGAGGACCATCAGCAGGACCACGAGCACCACGATGCCCCAGGTGGTGGACTTCAGCAGGGCCCCCAGGCCGAAGCCGAGCCACGAGGTGATCATGTAGAAGACGCCCACCGCCAGGACGTTGAGCACCACGGCTTCCTGCAGCAGGTCGTACCCCAGGTCCCCGCCGGCCAGGATCGGCTGGACGAGCAGGTGCGACAGCAGGGCGCTCAGCAGGCCGAACCCGAACGTGACCGCCGAGAGCACCACCGTCTTGGCGAGCATCACCGGCGTGCGCCGCGGCACCGCGGTCATGGTGGTCTGGATGGAGCGGGTGGAGTACTCCGAGCCGATGGCCAGCACGGCGAGCGCGCCCAGGAGCAGCATGACCAGCTGCAGGCCGCCGTTGGCGCTGGACATGGCCATGTACTCGCCGAAGCCCATGCCGTCCGGCAGGGACAGCCCCGAGCCCTCCGTCATCTGCTGCTCGGACTGGGCGACGAACTCGTCCTTCTGCTGCTGGACGTCCTCCTCGGTGAGCCCGAGCTCCTCCGGGCTCCGGCCGTCCAGCATCGCGTCGACCTGCTCCTGGGCGGCCTGCTCGTTGAAGTCGGTGAAGGTCACCGCGCTCGAGGCCGAGAGGGCCGCGAAGCCCAGGGAGAGCAGCAGGGCGATGCCGAGCAGGATCCAGTGCGAGCGCAGGGAGCGGAACTTGATCCACTCCGAGCGCAGCACCCGGCCGAAGCTCAGGCGCACCCGGGACGCGTGGCGGGACGGCCCGGTGCGGCCCGGGGCGCCGGTCTTCGGGTGCGGGGCGGTCGAGGTGTTGGTGCTCATGCTCGGTCTCCGATTCGTGCGTCGGCGTCCGCCCAGGGCGCCGGGTCGGTCGGTGCGGGAGCGCCGCCGGAGCGGTACTCGACCTCGTTCTGGGTCATGGCCATGTACACGTCCTCGAGGCTCTCCGTGAGGGGGGTGAGCTCGTGCACGAGCACTCCGTCGGCGAGCGCGGCCTCGGCGATCCGTCGCGGCTCCGGGCCCGTGACCAGGAGTCCGTCGTCGTCGAACTCCGTGACGCCGGCGCCCGTGCCCTGCAGGGCGCGGCGCAGGGCCGGCCGGTCGGTGGTGCGCACCCGGGTGCGCGTGCGGCCGCCGGCGAGGATCTGCTGGATGGGCGCGTCCGCGAGGATCCGGCCGCGGCCGATCACCACGAGGTGGTCGGCCGTCTGGGCCATCTCCGACATGAGGTGGGAGGACAGGAAGACCGTGCGGCCCTCGGCGGCGAGGTACTTCGCGAGGTGGCGCACCCACACGACGCCCTCGGGGTCCAGGCCGTTGACGGGCTCGTCGAGGACCACGGTGTGCGGGTCGCCGAGCAGCGCTGCGGCGATGCCGAGGCGCTGGCCCATGCCGAGGGAGTAGCCGCCGACCCGCTTGTCGGCCGCGGCCCCGAGACCGGTGAGGTCCACGACCTCCTGGACACGGGACCTCGGGATGCCGTGGGTCGCGGCGAGCGCGGAGAGGTGCGCGCGGGCGGTGCGCCGGGGGTGGACGGCCTTCGCGTCCAGCAGCACCCCGACCTCCGCGAGCGGCGCCCGGTGCTGGGCGTACGGCCTGCCGTTGACGCGCGTGCGGCCCCGGGTCGCGGTCTCCAGGCCGACGACGAGGCGCATCGTGGTCGACTTGCCGGCCCCGTTGGGCCCCAGGAACCCGGTGACCCTGCCGGGGCGGACGGTGAAGCTGACGTCGTCCACCGCCGTCTTGCCGCCGTAGGTCTTCGTCAGGTTCTCGATCTCGATCACCGGCGCTCCTTCCGAGCACTCGTCGTTCCCGTCCGCGACCAACCTACGGGAGAGCCGGTGCGGGACGGCACCACCGGCAGGATGAACCCGTGCGGGCGTGGCGCCGGCGGCCTCCCCCTCCCGGCGGAGCCGGTGCCGGCGCGCTCAGTCGGGCTCGGAGAGCCCGATCCGTCCCGCCCGGCCGCCCCGGAGGACGTCGACCGCGACGGCGACCACGAGGAGCACGAGGAGCAGCACGCGCACCGCGGCGAGCAGGTCCTGCGCGTCCCAGCCGATCGGACCGAGCCCCGGCAGCACCGGCCACGCCGGCTCGGGCAGGACCAGGGTGGTCCACCACAGGACCTCCACGAGCTGCCAGGCGGCGAACTCCGGCCAGCTGCGGCGGCTGAGCACCACGAGGGGCGCCAGCCACAGCACGTGGACGAGCGAGTAGCCGGGGCCGGCGAGCACGAGCACGGCCAGCAGGAGGAACGCGATCTGGACGACACTGGGCTCCTGACGGGTGAGCAGGGTCAGCACGAGCACCGCCACGAAGCCCAGCACGAGGGCGAGGAGGACGTACTGCCCCCCGCCCGCCGGGTCGGGGGCCGCACCCGTGCGTGCCTGCTCCACCCGGGCCCAGACGCCCCACAGCGAGGAGGCGGCCACGGGCTCCTCCCCCGGCGTGCTGTACTGCCGGGCCCACCGGTCCCGTGCCGAGAGCAGGAACGGCCCGTTGACCAGGGCCCAGGTGAGCACGGTCCCGGCCAGGACCACCGCGAAGTCGCGGAACTGCCGGTACCGGACGGCCAGCAGCAGCACGGCCAGGAGCACGACCAGGGGGAACAGCGCCACGGACGCCGCGAGGCCCAGGACGATCCCCGCCGGCGCCGGGCTGCCCCGGACGTGGAGCAGCAGCGCCAGCATCATGAGCAGCACGGCCAGCAGGTCCCACGTGCTGAAGCCCACCAGGACCGCCACCGGCGCGAGCGCCAGCACGAACGCGTCCGCCCCGCGCCGTCCGGAGAGCCCGGAGACCACGGCCACCGTGCCGATCCACACCAGGGCCAGCAGCAGCACCGAGAGGTCCGTGAACACGTCCCGGTCCGCGCCCGCGCCGGACGGCGCGGTGAGGGGGGCCGCGAGCCGGCCGACCACCGTGGTGATCATCCCGACCAGGGCGGGCCGGTCCCCCGCGGGACCGCCTGTGAAGAACCCGCCGGCCCCCTCGGGCTCCCCCGGCGCGAGGCCGGTGGCGCACAGCGCCGGGAGGCTCGCCTCCGCGCCCCACCCGGGCACCCGGCAGGGCAGCCGCAGCAGCCACGCCGTCATGACCGTGTAGAGGCTGAGGCCGACCAGCAGCGCACCGTGGCCGTCCCCGGACCGGCCGCCCAGCGGGCTCATGGGCTCTCCCTCCGGCCGCGCAGCACGTCCATCGCGACGCGCACCACCAGGTAGCCCACCGCGAGCGTGTGCAGGGCCACCGCGGTGAAGTAGACGTCCTCGGCGAGCGCGAGCCCGTCCCCGCCACTGGTGAGGTGGCCCAGCCAGTTGAACACCGCCGCCCAGTGGAAGACCTCCACGAGCTGCCACACCACGAACTCCCCGACCCGGGGCCGGGCCAGGAGCACGAGGGGCACGAGCCAGATCACGAACTGCGGCGAGTACACCTTGTTGGACAGCACGAACGCCGCCAGCACCAGGAAGGCGAGCTGCTCCAGCCGCGGCTCCTCGCGCGCCGCGAGCCCCAGCACCAGGACCAGGACGCAGGCGAGGGCGAAGCCGCCGAGGGCCAGGACGTTGATCGCCTCGGCCGAGAGCGGCGGGATGCTCAGCCGCGGAGCCGCGACGTCGTTCCACCAGTGCCACACGGAGGAGAAGCCCGCGCCGCGGTCCTGGCTGAACCGCCAGAACCAGCCCCACTGCCCCGGGTCCAGCAGCGCGAAGGGGAGGTTGACGGCCGCCCAGGCCCCCACCGCGCCGGCGGCCGCCCGCAGCGCGGGCCCCGCCTCGCGGCGCCGGACGGCCAGCACCACGACCGCTCCGAGGAGCAGGAACGGGAAGAGCTTGAACGCGGTGCCGACGCCCAGCAGGACCCCGCCCAGCCCCCACCGGCCCCGGCGGAACGCGAGCAGGGCGGCCACGGTGCACAGCACCGGCCACAGGTCCCAGTTGATGAACGCCGTGACCACCACGGCGGGCGCCAGGGCGGCCAGCACCGCGTGCCCGGGGTGCGCCACCATCCGGCCGAGGACCAGCACGACGGCCACCCAGACGGCCGCGAGAAGCACCGCATTGACGTCAAAATACATGCCTTGACCGACATGAACAGTGGCGAGCGGGTCCACGGCGTGGGCCAGGACGCCGGTGGCACTCGCCACCACGGTCTGCAGCACGGGGTACTCCAGCAGCGCCGAGACGTCCAGGTAGGGGAACCGGCCCTCGGCCATGCCACGGGAGGCATACAGGGTGGGCAGGTCCGAGTAGCAGAGCTGCCGGAAGGTTTCCGGCTGCTCCCAGGTGACCAGCCGGCACGGGAGCTTGGTCAGGTACGCCAGGAGCGCGGCGTAGAGGGCGAGGCCGGCCAGCGCCCACGGCCCGACCCGGAGCACCGCCGGACGCCCCCCGGAGAGCCCGGCGGGCAGCACCGCGTCCCGCCCGGCCGTGCCGGGCCGGGAGCTCACAGGGCGTCCGCCGCCCAGGCCCGCAGCCGCCGCTCGGCCTCCTCCGGCCCCAGCTCCCCCTCGTCCAGGCGCAGGTCCAGCAGGAACTTGTACGCCCGCCCCACCACGGGTCCCGGCGGGACGCCGAGCACCGCCATGATCCGTTCGCCGTCCAGCTCGGGCCGCACGGCGGCCAGCTCCTCGCGCGCGGAGAGCTCCTCGATCCGCGCCTCGAGGTCGTCGTACGCGGCGGCCAGGCGGGCCACCTTCCGCCGGTTCCGGGACGTCACGTCCGCCCGGGTGAGCCGGTGCAGCCGGTCGAGGCACTCCCCCGCGTCCCGGACGTAGCGGCGCACCGCGGAGTCGGTCCACTCGGCGTCCCCGTAGCCGTAGAAGCGCATGTGCAGCTCCACCAGCCGGCTCACCGTCCTGATGGAGTCGTTGTCGAAGCGCAGGGCCCGCATTCGCTTGGCGGTGAGCTTCGCACCCACCACCTCGTGGTGCCGGAAGCTCACCGCGCCGGACTCCTCGAAGCGCCGGGTCGCGGGCTTTCCGACGTCGTGCATGAGCGCCGCGAAGCGCAGCGGGAAGTCGGGGCCGGGCACGGGGCCGTCCGGACCCGACTCCAGGGCCGCGGCCTGCTCCATGACGGTCAGGGAGTGCTGGTAGACGTCCTTGTGCCGGTGGTGCTCGTCCGTCTCGAGCTGCAGGGCGGGCACCTCCGGCAGCACGAACTCCGCGAGGCCCGTGCTCACCAGCAGGTCGACGCCGCGGCGGGGCCGGCGCCCGCAGACCAGCTTGACGAGCTCGTCCCGCACGCGCTCGGCCGAGACGATCGCGATCCGCTCCGCCATGCCGGCCATGGCCGTGCGCACCTCGGGCGCCACCTCCACGTCGAGCTGGGACGCGAACCGCGCGGCGCGCATCATGCGCAGGGGGTCGTCCGAGAACGAGTCCTCCGGGGCGCCCGGGGTGCGCAGCGCCCCGGCGTGCAGGTCCTTGATCCCGCCGTGCGGGTCCACGAGCTCCAGGCCGGGCAGCCGCAGCGCCATGGCGTTGATGGTGAAGTCGCGGCGGAACAGGTCGTCCTCGAGCGAGTCGCCGAAGGCCACCTGCGGCTTGCGGGAGTCGGCGTCGTAGGCCTCGGCCCGGTAGGTGGTCACCTCCAGCTGGGCGTCGCCCCGGCGCATCCCGATGGTCCCGAAGGCGCGGCCGATCTCCCACACCGCGTCCGCCCACCCCGTGACCACGGCGAGCGTCTCGTTGGGCGTCGCGTCGGTGGTGAAGTCCAGGTCGAGGGCGGGCCGGCCGAGGAAGAGGTCCCGGACGGGACCGCCCACGAGGGAGAGCTCGTGGCCGGCGGCGGCGAACCGCCGCCCCAGGTCGAGGGCGGCGGGGTGGATCGCGTGGGCGTCGGGGAGCTGCGTCATGGTGCCGCCCATTGTTCCAGACCCCGGGGCGCGGACCAGGCCGCGGCGACCCCGCCGGGACCGGCCGGGGAGCCCTCCCCACACTCCCGCAGGAGCCCAGGCGATTGTGGCAAGGTAGGAGACATGGCTTTCCCCGTACCCAGCGCACCGAAGAAGCGGCCGACCGCGCCGGCCGCTGCGCTGCCCACGGTCGAGGAAGTCTCCGCCGGGGGGATCGTCGTCGACCTCGACACGCCGTCCCACCCGGTGGCCATCATCGCCCGGATCAACCGGGGCGGACGCCTCGAGTGGTGCCTGCCCAAGGGCCACCCGGAGGGCGAGGAGACCAACGAGGAAGCCGCGATCCGCGAGATCGAGGAGGAGACCGGGATCGCCGGGCAGGTGCTGAGCCCGCTGGGCTCCATCGACTACTGGTTCACGGTCTCCGGCCACCGCGTGCACAAGACGGTGCACCACTTCCTGCTGCGCGCCACGGGCGGCCACCTCACCACGGACAACGACCCCGACCACGAGGCCGTGGACGTCGCCTGGGTGGACATCGACGACCTCGGCCGGAAGCTGTCCTTCCCCAACGAACGGCGCATCGCCGACATCGCCCGTGAATACATCATCCACCAGCTCTGAGACCGCGGAGCCCTCCCGGGTGGCCGGTACGCGCTCCCAGGCGGCCCCGGCGCGGCGCTCCGGAGCGGCCTCCAGCGCCATCATGGCCTCGGGCACGCTCGTCTCCCGTGCACTGGGCTTCGTCAAGGTGGTCCTCATCACCGTGGCCATCGGCTCGGTCACGACCGTCTCCGACGTCTTCGAGCTGGCGAACACCCTGCCCAACCTGATCTACGTCCTCGTGGCGGGCGGCATCTTCAACGCCGTCCTGGTGCCCCAGATCATCAAGGCCTCGAAGGCGGCCGAGGACGGCGGGGCCGACTACATCTCCCGCCTGCTCACCCTCGCCGTGCTCGCCCTGCTGGGCGTCACCGCGGTCGTGGTGCTGCTGGCGGGGCCCATCGTGCGGACCATGGGCACCGACTGGAGCGAGGCGCAGCTGTCCCTCGGCCTGACCTTCGCGCTGTTCACCTTCCCCCAGATCTTCTTCTACGGCCTCTACACCGTGGTGGGCCAGGTCCTCAACGCCCGCGGCGCCTTCGGCTGGTACATGTGGGCGCCGGTGGTCAACAACGTGGTGGCCATCGCGGCGCTGCTCGTGTTCGTCCAGCAGTTCGGCGCCTACCAGCAGGACCCGCACACCCTCGAGAACTGGACCCCCGCCAAGACGTTCTGGCTCGCGGCCATGGCCACCGTGGGCGTCGCCGCCCAGGCCCTCGTGCTGCTCTGGCCGCTGCGCCGGCTCGGACTGGGGCTGCGGCCCAAGTTCGGCTGGCGCGGCATCGGGCTCTCCACCGCGGCACGGCTGGCGGGCTGGACCCTCGCCACCGGGGTCCTCGCCAACCTGGCGTTCCTGACCCTGACCAAGGTCGCCGCGATCCCCACCGGCTACCGGCCGGAGTACCTCGCCATGGACCCGCCGCAGCAGATCGCGGGCGTGGCGGCGCTCAACCAGGCCTCCATGCTGTACTCCCTGCCGCACGGGGTGATCGGGCTGTCCATCGCCACGGTGCTGTTCAACCGGATGGCCGCGGCCTCCACGGACGGGGACCGGGCCGGCATGGTCTCGTCCCTGTCCTCGAGCCTGCGCATCACCGGTGTGGCCACGGTCTTCGCCACGGTCGCCCTTGTGGTCTTCGCCGGCCCGCTGGGCATGCTCTTCAGCGGCGGCGTGCCCTCCGCGGGGGCCGTGATCGGCCAGGTGATCACGGTGATCGCGATCGGCGCGCCCTTCATGTCGGTCTCCTTCATGCTCGGCCGGGCGTTCTACGCCCAGGAGGACGCCCGGACCCCGTTCCTGGTGCAGGTCGGCGTCGCCCTCTTCACCGTGGCCTCGGCCCTGCTGATCTGGTCCTTCGTCCCGCCGGACCTCATCGTCTTCGCGGTCGCCGGGTGCTACGCGGTGCAGAACATCCTGAGCACGCTCCTCTACCACGTGGTCCTGGTCCGCCGGATCGGGGACTACGACGTGGCCCGCATCGTGGACGCCCACGTCCGGATCCTCGCGGCGTCCCTGCTCGCCGGCGCGGTGGGCGCCGTGGCCCTGTTCCTGCTCGGCGGCTACGACCCCGACGGCTTCCCCTGGACCAACCAGCTGACCGCGGTCGCGACCGTCGCCGCGGGCGGGACCGTCATGGGGATCGCCTACCTGGGCGCACTCAAGCTCTGCCGCGTCCGGGAGCTCGACAGCCTCGTGCGCCCGGTCCTCGCCCGGCTCGGCCGCTGACCGTGTGACGGAGCTCTCCGCCCCGGAGCGCCGGGACCGGTAAAGTGCTGAGTGGTCGGTGACGTGGGTCAGGAACACCCCTTCTGCCCCGCCGGCCACCCCCGCCCGCGAATTCCGGCCCCCGCCCGCGAATTCCCGACCCCCAGGGAGCCAACGTGCCCGCACCGATGAAGCTCGGTTCCGTCCTCGGCGGCCGCTACAAGGTCGTCTCCGACGTGCTGGCCACCGCCGAGGGCGACCACGTGCTCGAGGGACAGGACCAGATCCTCGGCCGCCGCGTCTCGATCCTGCTGCCCGCCGAGCGGCACACGTCCTTGCTGGTGGAGAACGCCCGCTCCATGGCCAACGGCAGCATCGGCGCTCCCTTCCAGATCCTGGACCTGGGCCAGGCGGAGGCGCACACCTACCTCGTGACCTCGCACACCCCGGCCGCGGACATGCTGGACTCCCTGCTCGTGGAGCCGGACGAGGTCGAGGACGAGTCCCTCAGCGACGACATCTTCGGGGCCCCGCGCGGCAACGGCAGCAGCTCCTACGTGTACGACGAGCCCGTCCCCACCAGCCCGGCGCCCGTGGTCGCGACCGAACCCTCCGACGACCTCGGCGGCGCCGCCCCGCAGCCCAAGGTCACCCGGTGGCGGGACGACGACTCGTACGACGACGCCGCACCCGCACCCTCGGTGCGCACCCGTCTCGGCCGGCCCGTGCGGGTCAGCGCGACCTCGACCCGGTCGACCCTCTTCGACCGGGCGGCGGCGAGCGGCACCGCGGCCTCGGCCGTCCGCACGGCCGGAACGGACATCGACCCCGGCTACGACGGCGACAACCGCTACGACAGCTACGACAACTACGACGAGCCGCGCCCGGACACGGCCCACCGGCCGGAGGAGACCGCCGCGCCCGCGCCTCCTCGGAAGAAGGACACGGCGCCGCAGACCCGGAAGGGCGGCAGCGGCCTGGTGCTGCTCCTGATCCTGCTGCTGGTCCTCCTGATCGGTGCCGTGGTCTTCAGCTTCGACCGGCTGGGCGGACTCTTCGCGGGGGCGGAGGAGCCGGAGCCCGCCGTGAGCGCGCCCGCGGTGGAGCAGGGCGGCGAGGAGCAGGCGCAGCCGAGCCCCGAGCCGGAGGCCCCGGCCGGCGAGCCGGAGGCCCTGGCCGTCACGCGGGTGGTGCCCACCGACCCGGGCTTCATGGCCGACCAGGACGCCCAGCTGGGCCAGACCATCGACGGCAACCCGTCCACCTACTGGATCAGCTACGGGTTCTCGGACCAGAACTTCGGCAACCAGACGCCGAGCGTGGGCCTGGCGGTCCAGCTCGAGGAGCCCGCCCCGGTGGAGACGGTGAGGCTCAACCAGTCGGCCGGCTCGGGCGGGCTGTTCGACGTGTACGTCAACGACGCCCCGAGCCTGGACGGCGCCGAGCAGGTGGCCTCCGGATCCTTCACGGGCCCGGAGATCACCGTTCCGCTCTCGGCGGCGGCCCGGGACGGGGAGCACGAGTACGTGATCGTGAACTGGACGCAGCTGCCGCAGCTGACGAACCCCATCGCCGGGTTCAACCACGGCCTGCGGATCGGCGAGATCCAGCTCGACTGAGGCCTCGGCTCCCCCGCCGGGCCCGGCAGCGCGGGCCCGGCACCGGAATATCCGCCGCGCGCGCCCCGTTGTGCCAGTGGTCCCTGCGGTCGGCGTGCCCGGCCGCTCCCTGTACGGAAGGTCTGCAGAACAGTGAGCCCCGACTTCGGTCCCGTGATCAACGCCCTGAATCTCGTCCCTCCCACCGGCGAACCGACGGCCACCGCGGACGACGAGACCGTCCACGAGGTGATCATCGTGGGATCCGGCCCCGCCGGGTACACCGCGGCCGTCTACGCCGCGCGCTCCAACCTCCACCCCATCGTGTTCGCGGGGTCCGTGACCGCGGGCGGTGAGCTGATGAACACGACCGAGGTCGAGAACTACCCGGGGTTCATCGACGGCATCCAGGGCCCGGAGCTGATGTCCAACATGCAGCAGCAGGCGGAGCGCTTCGGCGCCGACATCCGCTACGAGGACGTCGTGGCCCTCGAACTCGAGGGCGAGATCAAGACCGTGACCCTCGAGGACGGTTCCGTGCACCGCGCCCACGCCGTGATCCTCGCGACCGGCTCCGCGTACCGGGAGCTCGGCCTGCCGGACGAGAAGCGGCTCTCCGGCCACGGGGTGAGCTGGTGCGCCACCTGCGACGGCTTCTTCTTCAAGGAGCAGCACATCGCGGTGGTGGGCGGCGGCGACTCCGCCCTCGAGGAGGCCACGTTCCTCTCCCGCTTCGCCTCCAAGGTCACGATCATCCACCGCCGGGACAGCTTCCGCGCCTCCGAGATCATGCAGCAGCGGGCCTTCGACGACCCCAAGATCGAGGTCCTGTGGAACGCGGAGGTCGTGGGCATCAACGGGGAGGAGAAGGTCCGTTCCGTCACCGTCCGCGACACGGAGTCCAAGCAGACCTCGGAGCTGCCCGTCACTGGACTGTTCGTCGCCATCGGCTCCGATCCGCGCACCGGCCTGGTCAAGGACCAGCTGGAGCTCACCGTGGACGGCACCATCGCGGTGGACGGCCGCAGCTCCACCACGAGCCTCGCGGGGGTCTTCGCGGCCGGTGACGTGGTGGACGCCACCTACCGCCAGGCCATCACCGCGGCGGGCTCCGGATGCGTCGCCGCCGTCGACACCGAGCACTACCTCGCCGCCCTGCACGACCGCTCCGTCCTGCACAGCTGAGCCCTCCCGGTCGCGGCGCCTGACGGCGCCCTGACCGGCATGGGTCATAATCGAGACAGTCCCGCCTTCCGCACGTTCCACCCAGGGTGGTCCGGGCACGCCGACCGCGTGCACGGCGCCCGGACAAGGAGAAACATGAGCGCCGCCAAGAGCGTTTCCGACGCCGACTTCCGGACCGAGGTCCTCGAGTCGGACAAGCCCGTGATCGTCGACTTCTGGGCCGAGTGGTGCGGCCCCTGCCGCATGGTCGGCCCGGTCCTCGACGCGATCGCCGCCGAGCACGCGGACACCGTCGAGGTCGTCAAGCTCAACGTCGACGAGAACCCCGCCGTGGCGTCCCAGTACGGCATCACGTCGATCCCGGCCATCTACCTCTTCTCCGGCGGTGAGGTGGTCAAGAAGGCCATCGGCGCGAAGCCGAAGAGCGCCCTCGAGAAGGAGTTCGCCGACTACCTGGTCGCCGGGAACTGAGCGGTTCCACCGACATCCTCGACACCTCGGCCTCGTCCGTCCCTCCC